>CAZZGN010000010.1:0-20709 GCA_964654165.1 uncultured Methanosarcinales archaeon
ATCATAATTATAAATGTGGGAAACTCCTGGAATGTCTAAACCTCTAGCAGCGACGTCAGTACACACTAATACAAAGGCTTTTGCTGAATGAAATTTCGACAAGACATCAGTCCTCTTATTTTGTGATAGTCCTCCGTGAATACCAAGGGCATCTATTCCTTGCTTTTTTAAATTTTTAGCAACAGTGTCTGTATATTTCCTTGAATTACAGAAAACCATAACTAATCCAGAATCTTCTTCTTTTAGTAGATGTGTAAGAACTGAAAATTTTAAACTACTTTTAACATCATAATAAACTTGGTTTAGTTTTTTTGGATCAACATAACAACCAGCACTAACTTTTATAGGGTTTTGCATAAATCTATTAGTAAGATCTTCTATATCTGGGGGAATGGTTGCTGAAAAAAGCATCATCTGTCTTTCTTGTGGGCATTGTGAAATTATTTTATTAACATCGTCAATAAAACCCATATCTAACATTCTGTCAGCTTCATCAAGAACTAAATATTTAACGTTTGACAAATCAATTGTCCTTCTTTCCAGATGATCTAAAATTCTTCCTGGTGTTCCGACAACAATATCTGCAGTCTCAAGATTTTTCATCTGTGGATTTATAGAAACGCCACCATACACAGTTACTACATTCATTGGTTTAAATTTTGAAAATAAACGCAATGCGTTGTAAATTTGTTCAGCTAATTCCCTTGTGGGGGTTAGTATTAATGCTTGTATCCCTTCAGCAGAATTTATGTTCTGGATTATAGGAGCTCCAAAGACTAATGTCTTTCCTGAACCTGTCGCGCTTCCCGCAATAACGTCCTTTCCTTCAAGGACAAGCGGAATAGCTTTTGATTGAATTTCCGTTGGTTCGGTGAACCTTTGTTCAACTAACGATTTCAATATTTCTTCTGATATACCTAAGTCTCTAAATTTTTCCATTTTAATAATCATAGAAAAAGCAAAGCCACTATCGTAACTACTTTTTCCTTCCTCTCAAATTATTATACTTCAGGGGTTAAGCTTACCCTTTATAAAGGTATGTGTAAAATATTGCCCATTCATAAAAAAGTTTATAAATAAAAGAAGAAAAACACATAATATACGCTCGCAAATGAGTTATAAACGAATGGAAGGTAAACAAAAATGGTAAATGCATATTGTGTAAGATGTAAAGAAAAAGGCGTAACAATGAAAGATCCTGTGATAGGTCAGACTGTTAAAGGCGGATACATGGCAAAAGGAGTTCACGAAAAGTGTGGAACAACAATGTGTGCTATGATGTCAAAAGGAAATGCTGACGCAGCAATAAGTTCAGGGGAAGCAAAGAAAGCCTAAACGTTAATTATTTTTTTTCTTATTTTCTTAATTTTGTAGTTAAATGAAAAAAAGCAAATTAATAGGTATTGTTTGTGTTGTTTCTTACATTTTGTTAATGTTAGTTATGTGGTATTACATTTCTTCTTTTTTAGTTGATAAAGAAGCTGTTAGAGCTATAGTTGATAGTTATGGGATATTTGCACCAATTATTTTCATTTTGATTCAAATTTTTCAGAATATAGTAGCTCCAATTGCACATTATCCAATTTTAATTGCTGGTGGATTTATTTTTGGTGTTGTAAAAGGTTTTCTCCTGAATTGGATTGGTACAACAATTGGAACAATACTCGTTATTCTCTTAGCAAAAAAATATGGTCGACCATTAGTCGAAAAAATGATAAGTAAACGATTCATAGATAAATATGATGGTCTTATTAAAAAATTAAGTCCTTTTGGATTATTCATAATTTATTTTTTACCTGGTTTTCCCGACGATGAAATTAGTTATTTAATCGGATTATCTAACATGCCGATGAGAAACATAATTATAGCGATAATTCTTGGGAAAACTGGCGGAGCAACTTTAAGTTATATGGGTAACAATCCTATTAATGGAGCCTTTCCTATGATAGTCGTAAATGCTATTATATTAGTGATTGGAGTGATATTTTATTTCTGGAAGAATATATTGAATTTATTTAGGAAGAAGAAACAACTCACTTAAACTCTTCAATTTGTTCGTAAGTTCTTTGCATTAGAATAATCAACAAAATGTTTATGATTTCAGAAAATAAAACTCAATCCACTATCTTTCTTGGAATATATTCAGGAATTCTTGTAAGAATCTCGTAATTCAGTGAAGTCTTTCTGTTGTTGAATGAAGAAAAACGTATCTCCTTGTCACCTTCTCTTCCAATTAAAGTTACAGCATCTCCAATTTTTGCATTCGGAAGATGCGTCAAATCTACCTGAAATAGATTCATATTTATGACACCAATTACTTCGGTCAGTTCACTATTAATAATAACCCACGAATTATTGCTCAATATCCTCCCATAACCTTGTGCATAACCCACAGGAACAGTGCCCACCCTCATATCCTCCTTCGCAAGATAATGATCAGCATATCCAATATATTCACCAGCATAAACTTTCTTAATACTCATTATTTCTGATTCCCATTTTAGAATAGGCATTAATGGATCCAGTTTTTTCTTCCTCTTTACCAAGTAGAACATCTTGGTCTCATCAGTGGGCCAGAAACCATATTGCATGACTCCAATACGCACCATATCGAAACGTGTCTTTGGCAAGGTCACAGCAGCAGCTGAACATGCTGCATGGAGAAGGCCATATTCAATTTCATTAGACTTGAAAATACTGACATATTTCTTAAAACGTTTTATTTGTTTTTTAATTCTATAATAGTTCGAGACACTTTCGGCACCAGCGAAATGAGTACAAAGTCCCCTAATAATTATGTGACCCCGGTGCTCTTTCAGCAAATCAAATAACTTTGGAAGCTCCTCCTCTGAAAAACCAGTTCTGTTCATTCCTGTTTCAAACTCAATATGAATCTTTACCTTTTTGTTGATGCGCTTAGCTAATTTGACTGCAGCTTCAAGACGCTGAAAGTTGAATATGTAGAATTCAACATCATTTTTGATAACCCATAAAATCTTTTTGAGTGATAAAACCCCCATAATCATAATGGTGGAGCTTTTCCTGCAATATTTTTTTACCTTATATGCTTCGTCCTGACTGAAAACAGAAAAATGATTAACACCACAACTTTCAGCCAGAGGAACAAATTCCTTTATGCCATGACCATATGCATTTCCTTTAACTACAGAAGAGATAATAGTATTATCACCCACTAATTTCCTGATAAAATTAATATTGTGTTTATACGCAGATTTACTCAGATATAATTTTGAAGAATACATACACTGTTTCAAACGATAAAAACTTATAAAGCTTTTGGTAAAAAGAAAAGGTAGCCCCGAGCGGATTCCCACATAAGGGAATGCTTCCCTTATCAACCCACGTACAATCTCTGATTGCACTCAAAAGAAAAGGTAGCCCCGAGCGGATTCGAACCGCCGTCCCAGGACGTTTCCAACGGAAACACAGGAAATCTCCGATTTCCGCTTCCAAAATCCCGGATGATTAACCGCTACACTACGGGGCTGTTAAGGTTAAGAACTCGAGTTTTATTTATAAAGTTAACTATATCTTAAACTTCTCTAAAGCCTCTTCTTCAACAAAATGCAGTTTCCCAGGAATAATCAAGCAATGAGGAGCTTTTCCAAAATCTTCTTTTATCAAATTCCTAGCTTTGCCATACTTAATAACAACATCTCCACCTAATCTAGCGATGCCAATGCATTTTTTATCAGAAAAAAATACTCCTTCTTCTCTTTTTTCTTCGACCATTAACAAATAAGTAATTGCATCATTCACAGTCATAAATTTATCTTCAGACGGTCTTAAATCAAGCAAAACTAAAGTATGCATGTTTCCATTATCTTTTATAACATTGTAAGGAGTTTCAGGTTCAAATCCTTTCTCTGGAAATGGTATAGATGTTGTTTTTCCAAATTTATAAAGTTCTAATCCGGTAATACCTACAGCATTCAAAACAGAAGCATTATTCACAATTTCAACAGAAATTCCTTTCTTCATAGCCCTATGTTTTAGATCAGTATGGGTTGTGGCTGAAAAAACATCACCAATAACTAAAAAAGCTACATCTGAATCAACGTCTAATATCTTATCACTATTCTTTTCAACCATTTCCCTATTTGCTAATATAACCTTACAACCATAAAATTCTTCCAACTTAGAAACAGGAACTTGCAATATAGACGTATAACTCTCTAAAAAAACCTTATCAGCCTTACGAACATAGTCAAGACCTTTAACAGTAATATCCTTCTCATCATTAAGGCCGATTCCGATCATATATAACGCCATAAGAACAAGAACTAATCAATAATATAAAAATCATTCTATCTTTTGAACAAATTCTGAGTATCTTTAATTATTGAAACAGGGACGTAACCAAAAATATTTTCATCAACTATTCCAAGTGCCTCAATATCCTTACGTACATTTTCTAAATTTATTTTTGCCCTTTCTATAAAAGGCAATTCAGAAGCACCAGGGTATTTCGGTTCATTCATTTGGCTTAGATGTTTCCAAGCTGCTTTTTGCTGTATTCCCCACACTTCTTTTGTCACAGGGAATACTAAATCAGCTTCATATATTCTTTTCCCAATCCAAGAACCGCAATAACCTAAAATTACAGGATTATAATTTTTTGTTTGAGAAACTGCATCAAGCAAAGCTAAATTTGATTTTCTGTGGTTTCCATTTGGATCCGGCTCATCAGCTATTGCAATTATCTCAGGATAACCAGTTTCTTTGATTATTTGCTTAAATCTATCTACATCTTCAGAACCATAGCTTAATTTTAGAATTTCAGATGATTGATAATAAGGCAAATCAGCCCAAATCCCCTCGACGGGATGTTTAAAATTAAAACTAGAATTTATAACTTCAACTTCTCCCATCAACTCAAAATACCTTGTAATTTGAGCTATACTATGATAAGGTTCTATAAGAGGTATACTTTTGGAATGAAAAGGAATATTTTTCCTTTCCTCGATGTAATTCCTTAAACCATCATGACTTAGTTCTTCAGAAATTCTATCAATAATCGATTGCACATATCTATCTTCTGCACGTAGATTTTCGTCCATTATCGCATGGGCAATATTAACTACATCAGCATTATTTTTATCTCCATCGAATCTAACTGCATCAGATCCATTCAAAGCTGCAACTTCATAAACTTTCATGTTGCTAGCAAGATAAATTATTGGACCAAAAAAAGAAAGAACACCATCATCAGGATGAGAGGAATTAACTAAAATCTTCAGATTATCCCCTAAATAAGATAAATCTTCGACCATAATGTTGTTCAAATGACTCTTTGCATTGGAAACAACCTTCTCAAGAGTCTTTCCATTCAAAAATCCAATATTTTTCAAATTTTCCTCACTAACCTCATTAATTTTTAGATTGTTATCTCTCGTTATGATATGAATCGCTTGAAAAGAATAATCTTTGTCATAGCCATTGAACAACCACGGTTTCTCGTTTATAGCCAAAGACTGTGCAGCGCCATGCACATATAGGTGCAATTTGTCTCCTAAAGACTCTCTCTGAACATGCATAGGATTATTTTCATCAAATTCATCTTCAACTATATTTTTTGCTGTTCCTGTTTTCCCATCACCAGTTATAATGCCTATAACTTTATCAGCTAATCCAATAGTGCCATTGCCCATGGTAACAGCGTATTGCCAAGAATCCCTCCAATCATCTAGATGGTTGTTTATTCTTTTTGTCGAATCAGGCAGATAAACTAATCTAGTTCTTGAATCCGGGTTTATTCCTTCTTTGGATCTTGCAAGATCAAATACATCATCAACATCTTGGGGTGCAAAATTAAATCCATTAGTGTGGTCGTCAATTCCTGACCTACCATACCCCACAAAAGCCAAATCTATTCCTTTATCTTTAATATGAGATTCATACCACTCAGCATATTTCGCTATTTCCTCTGCTTGATTCTCTATAGATAAGATGAATATATCTAAACTATTTTGATTTAAATTATACTGAAAAGGATTTGGGAAAATTATATTCTCTTCTCTCAATCCATGATCAATCAAAGTATTCAATAATGTCCTCCTCATAAAATATTCAAAACTATGAGGGTTATATGCCATTATTGGATATAATTCATCTAAGCCGATTATAGAAAGATGACTACAATTAATTTTATATTTTTCAACAGCTTTTCTAATATGTTCATATATGATTAAATGAGAAGATCCAGCAGCGGGTACAAAATTTGGATTTTTGAAATTAAAAATATTAAGAAATTCTTGAGTAACAACCTCCCCCAATTCATTAGAATCTTCAACTATGTGTAAATTTTTTACCTTCTCTATAGTTTTAACACCCATCACCTGAATCATCAGAATAAGGGGTATAAAAAACTGATTAATAAAGCTTTACCAACTAGAAAAGTAAAACGCCTCTGCTTTTCTAATCGTTGGGGGTGACTGAAAGCAGAGGCAAGAAATTCCGAAAACATGAAGTCTTTGTAAAAAAAGATCCCCCCGGAGGGGGAAAATTCCGCCTTCGTTCAAAATCGTTGGGGGTGATTGAAAGACGAAGGCAAGAAATCCGTCACACAAAGACTAAAGGAGTGACTGTAAAAACGTAATCATAAGATTACGTTCACTGAATGATTTCTATGCCAAGCTCATCTTCGATTACTTCTTGGACCTCTTTTTCCCGAGCACTTTCTTTGTACTGTCCCAATATCCACGGCGATTTGACCCCAGTCATGATTGTCATGACAGTAAGCCTACCTTTCATGTCGTCTGAAACTCTAGCTCCCCAAATGCAGTTTGCATCATCGTCCATTGTTTCTGTGACCATTTCGCCGATTTTGTTTATTTCCTCAAGCGTCATATCAGGCCCACCAATCACATGGATAAGTGCTCCTGTTGCTCCTTCATAATTTATATCTAAAAGTGGGTTGCTTAATGCACCATTGACTGCTTCTTCCACTCTATTGTTTGTGTCAGATGCACCAACTCCGATCGCCGCAACACCGCCATTTGTCATGATTGCCTTAACGTCTGCATAATCCAAATTTACTAACGAAGGAACTGCAATTGTCTCTATGATTCCTTTAATCATAGTTGCAATCAATTCATTTGCAACAGCAAATGCTTGTTGAACTGGTAAATTTCCAGCAATTTGTACTAACCTATTATTGTCGATAACAATAACTGTGTCAGTTACCTTCCTTAATTCATGCAATCCAAATTCAGCCTTATCAACCCTAGCTCTTTCAATTTTGAAAGGCATGGTTACAGTACCGATTACAATTGCTCCTTGTTCTTTAGCAACTTGTGCTGCGATTGGCGCACTTCCAGTACCTGTTCCTCCACCCATACCTGCACAAACAAATACCATATCGCTGTTTTTCAGACAGTCTTTCATCTCAGTTAGACTTTCTCTGGCAGCTTCCATTCCTTTTTCAGGAAATCCTCCACAACCCAATCCACGAGTTATGTCCTTACCCATAAGGAATTTATGATCCGCATTAGTCATATTCAGATGCTGTTGATCTGTATTTGTTGCAATAATCTCAGCACCTTGTACCCCCTTGTTGTACAACCAATTAACCATATTATTTCCAGCACCGCCGCATCCAATAACTTTGATCATTGCCTGCATTGGTCCAACTGTAGTTGTTTCATGTGTTTTTTCTGTTTCTAATGCTTTTTGTACTATAAAATCCATACACTCTCCCCTCCTTTGTTTGTCTTTGTGTTTTTTATATATACGAATATATATTTCGCAAAAGATAGTTTACCGACTCATAATTAATATAAACCACTAGTACATCTATCCTTTCTAGAAGTCGTCACTTGTTTACGCCAAGTCGCCAACGAGGTGTAAATGTTAAATATTAATGAATAAAAACAATAAACCGGAGTTTTCCGCCAAAAAAACTCATCCCGTTAGTATACATAAGTGTATAGCTTGTATTTAAAGTTTTCTAATCTCTAATTGTATGAATTATAAACTATATCCTGTTAACATATAGAAAATAATTAAAACTATCCGCCGCCTCTATATCGGAAATCACTCTTTTTCTCAGGAGGTTCATTTATTTTCATTTTCCCTGCAACTTTTTTTATCGCACCTTCTCCCCTAGAAGCAATCTTATCAAAAACATCTTTGCTTTTCATAACTGCATTTTTTATATTTCTACCCCAACCATATCCAAGATATCCTTCAAAGTCTTTAATCTTTGCCATAAACATCTCAACATGAACTATGTCATTCAGGGTATACTTTGGTGGGGGTGGTATCTCCTCCCCAGGATAACCTAAGGTGATGATTATCTGTGGTCTAGCAAAATCCGCTATTTTGAAATGTCTTTTTATCATCTCTTCATCAAATGCTGAAACAAAAGATCCTGCAAGACCTTGATTAACCGCTTCCAATAACATATTTTCCGCAGCAGCAGCACAACTTTGTATAGAATAAAGCCTTTCACCTCTGACACCATAGAATCTGTTCATCTTATTTATTTCGGCACATATGATTATATGACACGGCGCAGTTTGCATCCAATATTGTTGAAAACATGCTTCGGATATTTTCTTCCTTCCTTCTGGGTTCAACACAACTATAAATTTCCATGGTTGCAAATTACCAGCAGAAGGAGCAAGTCTGCCAGAATCAAGAACAGAACCTATCTTATCCCATTCGACAGGAATATCAAGATATTGCTTAATACTGCGCCTTTTTCTTATAGCTTCAGATACATCCATTTCAATTAACTTTATATATCCACTAATATTTATATCTTCCTAATGAAATACTCGAGACTTGTCGACTTATATGAAGCTCTTAACACTACTTCGAAAAGGCTTGAAAAAACATATATGATATCTGAATTTCTAAAAAAAGAGAAAGATATAGAGCAACCAATATTACTAATTCAAGGAAGAATCCACCCACAATGGAATAGAAAAGAAATGGGTATATCAACTAAACTTGTAATGAAAGCCATTTCAACTGCTACTGGGATTCCTGTAAAAGAAGTAGAAGAAGAATGGAAAAACTTGGGGGATTTGGGTGACGCAGCCTCATCTTTGTTAAAGAAAAAACAGCAAATGTCTTTATTCCAAGAAGAACTTACAACAGAAGATCTTATAAAAAATCTTAGAAAAGCCTCTGAAAGTGGTGGAACAGGATCTACGGATATTAAGATAAAGATTATTGCAAAAATTCTTGGAACTGCAAAACCAGATGAAGCGAGATATATAATCAGAACAGTATTAGAAGATATGCGTACAGGTGCCAATGAGGGTGTGTTAAGAGATTCAATTGCCTGGGCATATTTTAGAGAAGAAGCAAAAATAATTTACAACGATAAAGAGAAATCGGTTGTTAATGATGAGGATAGAGAAAAATACAACGAGATAATAGAAATTGTGCAAAATGCACTCGATATGACTAACGATTTTGGGAAAATTGCTGCAACTGCAAAAAAAAGTGGTTTAACTGGTCTTAAAAAAATAACAATTTCTATAGGCAAACCAATAAAACTTATGTTGTATCCAAAAGCATCTGACATAGAAGAAGCGTTCAAAGCAGTCGGGAAACCTGCTGCAATAGAATACAAATATGATGGTTTTAGAGTGCAAATTCACAAGAATAACGACGAAATAAGGTTATTTACAAGACGTTTGGATGAGGTAACAGAACAATTCCCTGATGTAGTTGATACTATTAAAAAACATGTCAACGCGAGAAAAATTGTTTTGGATGCTGAAATTGTTGGTTTTGATCCTCAAAAAAATGTATATCTCCCTTTTCAAAAAATATCTCAAAGAATAAAAAGAAAGTATGGGATTGGTGAAATGGCTAAAAAATTCCCTGTAGAGTTGAATGTTTTTGACATAATATTATTAGAGGATAAAACATTAATAAACACAGGATTTATGGGAAGAAGAGCATTTATTGAAAGCACAATCAATGAGAAAGATAAAAAGATCATGATTGCCAAACAGATAATCACCTCCTCAACAGATGAAGCATCTTCATTCTATAAAGAATCCCTCAAAAAAGGATTCGAAGGGGTAATGGCAAAATCCCTGGAAGGACATTATAAGCCAGGTAGAAGGGTTGGCCATGGTGTAAAACTAAAGCCGACTATGGAGGAATTAGATTTAGTAATAACAGGAGCTGAATGGGGTACTGGTAAGAGAGCAAACTGGTTAACAAGCTATAAAGTAAGCTGTTATGATGAAAATGAAGAATTAGTTGAAATAGGCAAAGTTGGTTCGGGACTTAAAGAATTGGAGGAAGAAGGTTTAACATATTCCAAGATGACAGACTTAATTTCTCCTCTAATAACCGCTGAAAACGGAAAAGAAGTCACTATAAGGCCTGAAATAATAATAGAAGTCAATTATGAAGAAATTCAACAAAGCCCAACATACACAAGTGGTTATGCATTAAGATTTCCCAGAGTCATAAGGTTAAGAGATGACAAAGGAATGGATGAAATAGCTGACATAAATCAAATCGAAATGTTATACAAAAAACAGTGAATTCTTCTTTTAGAAGCTTCAGTATCAAAATTGGAACATTGTTCCAAAATAGGAAACTATAAATACATCCATTACTCAAAAAAAAATATGGACAATCCAAAGCTTCTGGAAAATCTATTTGATCAAAGCACAATACGCATGATTCAACTATTTCTATCAGAAAAAGAAAAACAATTCTATTTAAGGGAAATCTCGAAGGAGACAAAAATACCTATTGCAACAACATCAAGACTTGTTAATAAACTTCTAAACTTGGAAATATTGAACCTCATAAAAGTAAACAAATTTAAACTCTATCAATTAAACCAAACCAACGATGTCCGTTTTCTAGACAGATTTCTGAAGAAAGATACTCACATACTAGGCAAATTTGTCGATTCCATAAAGAATTTCCCAGGTGTTGAACGTATAATATTGTTTGGGGAGGATGTAAAAAATAAAGCAAATGTGGTATTAATTGGTGAAAATATAGATATGGGGCAGATAAAGGAAGCTGTGGGTAATATGAAAAATACAGAAGGTTTTACCATTATAGCATCTGCATTGACAAATGAACAATATATGCAAGGCTCACAAATGGGCTTTTATCCAGGAAGAAAAAAAATACTATTCGAAAAATAATTCAAAATCAGCAAAAAAAACCCAAAATTTATAATACTGTAATTCTTCTCACTAAAACATGGGGGAAATCAATCATATTCTCAAGGTCAAGAAAAGAAACGGCGAAATTGCACATTTTGATAAAAGAAAGATTACAGATGCCATTTTCAACGCCGCAAAATCTGTTGGGGGCAGTGATTACGAAAAAGCAGAGACAATAACAGAGGAAATTGTCCTTGAATTAATGAATCTTAAATTAACTACTCCTTCAATTGAAGAAATCCAAGATGTTGTCGAAAAAGTCCTAATAACTGAAGGGCATGCAAAAACAGTAAAACAATACATTCTCTACAGAGCTAAGAGACAAAAAGAAAGAGAACAAAGGCAGTCCATATTAGGATATACAGAAAAAACGAAAATGGATATTGCTGGAGCTTTAGTCGCAAAAAAAAGATATCTCCAAAAAAAAGAAAATAACACAACAGAAACTATAACTGAAATGTTTCAAAGAGTCGCAAAGGAGATTGCAAAAGGAGAGAAAAAACATAATAAAAATTCATACAAAGAATACGAAATTAAGTTCCTAGAAATAATGAAAGACTTAAAGTTTCTACCAGGAGGCCGTATACTTGCAAATGCAGGGAAAAAAGAAAGATTCCTCATGAACTCGTTCGTACTTCCCGTTGAAGATAAGTTAGACAAAGTCTATGAAACCCTCAAACGTGCAATGATAATCCAAAAAGGGGGAGGGGGAACTGGGTTTGATTTTTCAAAACTCAGACCCATTGGTTCAATAACAGAACAAACAGAATCTTCAGCAGCAGGACCTTTGTCATTTATTGTTATGTTTAATGATGCATCAAAAACTATTAGGAATAGGGGAAATAGGATGGGTGCAAATATGGGTATCCTAAGAGTTGATCACCCTCAAATTTTTGATTTTATAACTCTAAAAGATAAATTAAATCTTGAACATTTCAATATCTCAGTAGGCATAACAGATAGTTTTATGGAAGCTGTTTCTAAAAATCAAGAATACCCCATTATTGATCCTTTCACAAATAAAGAAGTAAATAGGATGAAAGCCAGGCGTATATTAGATTTAATAACGACAATGGCATGGAAAACAGCAGATCCTGGATTATTGTTCTTGGATCGTATAAACAAAGACAACCCAACCCCTCATCTCGGGGATTTTACAACGACAGATACATGCGGTGAAATGCCTATGTATCCTAATGAAGCTACTCCACTAGGTTCAATCAACCTCTCAAAATTTTTACATAAGAAAGAAATTGACTACAATTCATTAAAAGATATAGTCCATCTTTCTGTAAGATTTTTAGATGATGCAATTGATGCATCTTGGTTTCCATTCCCAGAAATTGAAAGAACATCAAAAAAATTCAGAAGAATTGGATTAGGTGTTATGGGCTGGGCCGATTTATTGTATGGAATGAGGATCCCATATAATTCAAATAAAGCTGTAGCTCTTGCTAGAGAAGTAATGAGTTTTATAAACAATGAAGCAGATAAAACATCACAAAAACTCGCGAAAGAAAGGGGAGTTTTTCCAGAATTCAAAAACAGCACATTCGAAAAAGAAGGTAAAAAAAGGAGAAATGCCACAGTAACTGCGATAGCACCAACAGGGAGCATTAGTTTACTAGCTGGTACTTCCTCATCCATAGAACCTAATTTTGCTCTTTCGATGATGAGGCAAATGTTTGGAACACAAAAGATACTCATTGTCAATAAAGAGTTTGAGAAAGCTGCGTATGAATACAATATTTATTCAGAGAATCTTATGAAAGAAGTAGCCGAACACGGCTCAATAAAATTTATGGAATTACCGGACGAAGTAAAAAATATATTTGTTGTCGCACACGACATAGATCCAAAATGGCATCTGAGAATGCAGGCTGCTTTTCAGGAAAATGTTGAGGGTGCAATATCCAAGACAATTAATTTCCCAAAAGAAGCATCTATTCAAGAAATATACGATGCATTCACTGAAGCATATAGGTTAGGTGTGAAAGGAATAAGTATCTACAGAGATGGAAGTAAGGATAACCAAGTGCTTCAAACAGTATTTTAATCCTAAAAAAGAGGTTTCATGTAGTGTGAAGAATGGTAACAAGGATAGAAAGGGAAATTGAAGTTCAGGGAAATGATCGTAAAGAAAGTCTTGGACTTTTACATGTGTATACTGGGGATGGTAGAGGTAAAACTTCTATAGCCCTTGGTACAAGTGTAAGGGCTGCAGGGAGTGGTCTTCATATATATATGATTCAATTCTTAAAAAGTGGAGAAACTGGAGAGATAAAAACTATAAAAGAACACATCCCAAATATGCACATAGTACAATATGGTGCGGAAGCATTAAGAGAAAAACAGGCAAAAATCTTTGATTTTAATGGATTAAAAAACGATACAGGTTCAACAAAATTCAAATTTATGCCTGACAGTGAGGAAAAAGATGCAGCAAGAATGGCGCTTGAACATGCAACACATATTCTCAAATCTGGAAATTTTGATTTATTAATATTAGATGAAGTTAATGTAGCTTTAGATAAAGAATTAATAACAATGAAGAATTTTAGAGAGTTCATAAGCCATAATAAAAATACTGAAATAATCTGTTCTGGAAGAGACGCACCAAAAGAATTGATTGATATGGCAGATTACGTTTCAGAACTCAGCAACACTAAACATCCATGGCAAAAAGGTATTGTTGCAAGGAAGGGAATTGATTATTAGTTCTAAAAAATAGCACCACCCTTCACAGCTAAAAACGCCACCACTGTTACTAAAAACATATTACCTAAAAGGACAGGAATTACAATTCGCTTATATTTTATATTCGCGACGGCTAAAGAAACCATAAGTATATCGTTGGGAAGAGGTGTGAGACCAGCATAAACAAAAGCAACAACTGGAACAAACCAATTATGTCGCGTGCTTATCCATCTCGAAAATCTATCTATCTTTTTTAAAACTCTCTTTGGAATTAGTGATCTTCCATTATACCCAAAATAAAAGAAAAGACTATCCCCAACAGTCACTCCAATTCCGCCTACAATTCCAAGAAAAAAAGGATTTAGGCCGCCAATGGCTAAGGTTATAAGTGTGGTGAAGAAAGAAGCTGAAGTAAATGATGAAACTCCTCCAAAGATTGCAATAATAAAAATTAAAATGTACCCATTTCTTACACCCATCAAATTAACTATTCCTGAAGGTTTGTAAAAGTACAATAAAATACCCCATGTGATAATAAAAAGAAGTAAGGAACCAAATATAATTCTCTTTTTTGTTAGGGTTTTTTTCATACTCACTTAATCAATCCTAACCTTTATTAAGTTTGTTATCAGGTGGTTTATCAAAAACTATATAAACACTGATTCCAAAATCTAAAGTATGGTGGAAGGATTTATATCAAAAATAAAGGATAAAGCAAGTTCTCTCAAAAAGAGGATAATCTTTCCTGAGGGAGAAGATGACCGCATTCTCGAAGCCTGTAAAATAATAAAACAGGAAAACATAGCTGAACCTGTTCTTGTGGGAGATTATGAAAAAATTAAATGGCGCATTGGAGAACTCGGATATGAAACAGAAATTCGCGATCCCAACAAAGAAGATAATGAACTTGCACAATTACTTTTTGAAATAAGAAAACATAAAGGTATAACATTAGAGCAAGCAAAAGAACTTGTAAAAGATGCTTCTTATTTCTCTACACTTTTATTGCAAAAAGGAGACGTCGATGGACTTGTCTCCGGTACAACCCATACAACAGCTGACACCTTAAGACCTGCATTACAAATAATTAAAACAAAAGAAAATATCACCACTGCTTCAAGTTTTTTTATAATGATTCTTGAAGATAGATTAATGCTCTTCGCGGATTGTGGATTCAATATAAAACCTTCTCCAGAACAACTTGCAGAAATCGCATTTTCAACCGCACAAAGTGCACGCTTTTTTGATATAGAACCTAACTTAGCATTTTTATCATTCTCAACACATGGAAGTGCAGAACATTCTGATGTTGATCACGTAAAAAAAGCAGTAGAAGAATTAAAGAAATTTAATCCTGATTTTAAATTCGACGGTGAGCTTCAGGTAGATGCTGCTATTGTTCCGAGCATTGCTGAAAAGAAAGCACCTTCATCTGTTCTCAAAGGTGAAGCAAACATATTAATATTTCCAGATTTGAATTCAGGGAATATTTCATATAAACTTGTACAAAGATTGGCAGGAGCAAAAGCAATAGGGCCTATTGTGCAAGGTTTAAATAAACCAGTAAATGATTTATCAAGAGGCTGTAGTGTAGAAGACATTGTAAATGTTGTTGCAATAACAGCCGTACAGGCAGAAGGTAAATAAAATGAAAATTCTTGTCTTGAATGCGGGTAGTAGTTCCCTTAAATACAACTTATTCGATAACGAGAAAGTTCTCATAAAGGGACAGATTGATGCAATTGGAAGAAAGAATTGTGAAATCTGGATAACAATTGACAAAGAGACAATAAAAAAACCGATAAGAGCAAAAAAACATCATGATGCTTTGACATTTGCATTAAATTCTCTAATTGAATACAAAGTAATAAAAAAATTAAATGAGGTAAAAGCAGTTGGACATAGAATTGTACATGGAGGAGAATATTTTCATAAAGCAGCAATTATCACTCAATCAGTTATCAACAAAATAAAAAAACTGCAAAGTCTTGCACCACTTCACAACCCTCACAATTTAGCAGGAATATTTGCATGCAAAAAAATTCTGCCAAAGGCAAAGCAAGTTGCTGTTTTTGATACAGCTTTCCACCAAACAATGCCAAAAAAAGCATTTATGTATGCATTACCCTTAACTTTTTATAAAAATGACAAAATTAGAAGGTATGGTTTTCATGGCACAAGCAATAAATACATTGCTGAACAAACATTTAAGATACTAAGAAAAAAAGGAAGGATAATTACGTGTCATTTAGGTAATGGACTTTCTTTAACAGCAATAAACAATGGTAAATCTGTAGACACATCAATGGGCTTGACTCCTCTTGAAGGAATCCCAATGGGTTCAAGATGTGGAAATTTAGGTCCCGAAATTCCTATCTTTTTGGCAAGAAAAGAATCAATTAAAAGAGCAGAAGAAATATTAAATAAAGAATCTGGATTTCTCGGACTTTCCGGAACAACGGATATGAGGGAAATTTACAAAAGATCTCTAAAAGGAGATAAAAAATCAAAATTTGTTCTTGAATTATTGGCATATAAAATTGCACAGTATATTGGGAGTTATACTACAACAATGGGTGGCCTAGACGCTTTGGTGTTTACTGGTGGAATAGGAGAAAATGCATTTTATGTCAGAAAAGATGTATGCAGTTATCTAAAATGGATGGGACTTGAACTAGATGCAAAAAAGAATAGGAAAAACGAAATTGACATTTCTGGAGAAAAATCTAAAATCTATACTTTTGTAATCCCTACAAACGAAGAACTGCAGATTGCCAGGGAGACTAGGAATATATTGAAAAAGTCAAATGGAAATTAACGCATCCTGAACCCACAATTAGCACAGAAATTAGCAAAACTTTTCATGTTATTTCCACATTTATGACAATACTTGTCGGGATGGGGATTAGGATGTTCCTTCCGAAGATGTGCAGGAGTTTCGTGCTTTCTGTATGGGTGCTTTTTTCCCATAAGCTGGTTTTCATGAAGTTTGTGAGTATGTCTCTTTTGTTTTAATACCTTAAAAAGACCCCAAAGAAACAAACACACTCCAACAACTGCAAAAAGCGTCATAGAACTATCTTTTCTTAGAATATTAAGAGTCAGAGAAAGAACTCCTACAGCTAAACCTATAACAAGATACATCTTGCCAGATACTTCAGCCATATATTCACCTCTTTAAGTTTTTTATCTCATGGAAGATATATAAATCTTACTTAAAATTTCCCAAAGAACTCTGCTTCTTACCTTCAGCCACTCTCTTCCAGCTAATCCATGATTTTCTAAAAAAATCATATTTATTGTAATTCTCTTTCAAAAATTTCACAGTTGTGGGATCAGAAGGATAACCTGAACCAAATTCAACATTATGTTTTCGCTTTAACTTCTCAATCTCTCTATCGCGTGTTACTTTTGCCAATATTGAAGCTGCAGAAACTACTGGATATGTTAAATCAGCTTTATGCTCTGCAACAATTTTCGTTTTATGCGTTAAAAAAGAAATCACATATTCTGTGAAAGAGGGAATATTATTGCTTGGACAATCCAAATAAGCAATATCTGGTTTAAGTTCATTTATTATTTTTGCAGATGTTACGCCTTCAAGTTGATTTAAATTCAAAGTTTTAGATGTAAGAGATTCATCTATTTGCTTTGATGAAACAATAATAATCTTATAATCTTTCACAATCTCTTTAATCTGCTCAAACATCCTTTCTCTTACATTAGGGGCAAGAAGTTTAGAATCCTTCACACCAATATTTTTCAGTCTAACAATATTCTTTTCTTCAATGACAACTCCTGCCATAACCATTGGTCCTACAACAGGACCTCTACCCGCTTCATCAATCCCACATACTTTCATACAATAATATTTTACTTCCCCTTATTTATACTTTACTCTGCATCGTTATATCTATAGATAAACCAAGCTTCATCTGCAGAAATCTAATTGTCCTCCAACACCGTGATTATTGGAAAAATTTATATAATCCCCTAACATTAAAACAACCATGCAAAAAAGAGCAGATGGTCATGGGTTATTTTGGATTATTTT
This sequence comes from uncultured Methanosarcinales archaeon, assembly GCA_964654165.1. GTDB lineage: Archaea > Nanobdellota > Nanobdellia > Woesearchaeales > CAZZGN01 > CAZZGN01. Next base: position 17,932 of record CAZZGN010000010.1, read on the forward strand.
AGTGGTTGTAGTAATCATTTTCCTATCTGTTTATGGTGGAAGAACTACTGATAGGAATGTTACGCCGGAAGAAAAAAATGGAGCAGTTGAATTTACGCAAAATTATGGTGACGAAACAACGGTAAATGATGCTCTTGCTGAATATTTCTCATCTACAGAAAAGCTTACTGTAATTGATTGGTATGTAATAAAAAGAGTAATTACGTATGAAGTGATTTTTAAAGTCAGAGCTGATGGTGACAAAGTTGAATTTATATGGGAAGCAAACCCAGTTACTAAAGAATTAAAAGCTTTGAACAAAAATGCAGAAAAGATCATGGAAATGATTGAGTGAATTCTTAGAAAAAATGGTAGCGGAGGAAGGATTTGAACCTCCGACCTCCGGGTTATGAGCCCGACGGGCACTCCAGGCTGCCCTACCCCGCTATAACTCGAAGAAATGGCAGTCCATTTATAAATCTTTTGTCGTATATTCTCGAAAATTATATAAAGAGAATGTTTCACCGAGAAAGATAAGCCGAAGTAGCTCAGCCTGGTTAGAGCGCTAGACTCATATGTTTGAGTGATGAGGCGAAAGCCAATGACCAAACTCAAACCGGGCGATCTAGAAGTCGGGGGATCAAAGCCCCCCTTCGGCATCATTTTTTCCGAAAAACGTAAGCATTCCAAAGATGACGATTCACTTCTGATGGAACAATAGAGAAATTTCCACCGTTGATATCATAAACTCTATCAAAATCCTTTGCAAGATTCCTGAGTGTTTCATCTTTAATTACATTAATCTTCATTCTTTCACCTGCTTGGTAAATAGAACTTGCAAGAACTTTGCCTAATTCTTCAACAGGCAATCTTACATCAGAATCATTATATTTTTTAGAAGCCGCCCATGCTTTCTTTAACCATAAATTAGCCACTTCAGAACCATCATTTTTCATTTTGTTTCCATATAATGCAGCAATTCTTGAAGTTAACATTGCCCATTTTGGAAGATGTCTTGTCGCATAAACTGCATTTACTGCATACTTCACAAAGTCGTGATTGAGTTTTTCTGGTTGGATCATACCAAATATTCCACTGAAAAGAAGATTCTCTTTCTCCCCACCTACATCAAATTCCCTACTTGCAAGACAAATTTTCTTTTGAAGATCATCCTCATCATCAACCCCATTACATGAAATGGCATTAATTACACCTGAAAACCCATGTTGAAGATGTTCATTCATTTGTAAATATGTTTGATTAACGATTTCAGGAGTTAGTAGTATATCAGTTGTAGAAACAATTAAATTTTTGCCCCTGTCTATAGAACGTAATTTCTGATAAGAATTAAATAACGCTTTCCCTAAATCAGGAGGCACAACTATTAATTCTGCTCCTTCAACTTTTGGAAAATGATCCTTTGAGCCTGTGACCCATATTTTAACATCAGAACCGAGTGAAGCAAAGGATTGAATTGCATTATCTAATAATGATGTCCCCTTATACTTTATATCTCTTGCTCGATTTTCGACAATATCATTTAGGTATGTTTCTTCAGATATAGTCTTCAGCTTGGTTGGACCCTTATCTCTCCCTGCAAGTAAAATCACGTCAACTTTAGTCATATTTCTTAGTAATTATAATCCATTTATAAATATTTCCCTACTATATAATAATAAATTTACAAAATTCTCCCTTTCAGATCAAAACAACCCACATCATATATCTCAACATCAAGCCAATCTCCAATCAAAGAAATATCAGAATTAACAATAACTTGTTTGTAACTTTCATTCCTTCCAACATATGTTCCATTCTTGCCTTCTTCAGTAACAAATATCTTACATTTCCTACCAATCCATTTTTTATTATTTTCTTTGGCAATTTTATGAAATAATTTTGTCAACGCACTTGATCTTTTCTTAATTTCTCCGCCTGCTATCTGCTTCATCTTTGCTGCAGTTGTACCGGGACGAGACCAAAACCTAGAAATATTGATGACATCTGGTTTTATTTTTTTAACAAGATCCATTGTATCTTCAAATTGTTTTTTTGTTTCCGTAGGAAAACCGCAAATGATATCTGTAGCAATCGTGATGTCAGGAATTTCTTCCCTAAATCTTTTTACAATATATTCGAAATCTTCAATAGCGTATAATCTGTTCATTTTTTTCAAAACTTCATTGTTTCCAGACTGAACTGGGATGTGTAAAAATTTGTAAACTTTATTTTCCTTGAACACCCAAATTAATTCATCCAGAAAATCCAATATATGGTCTGGATTAGCCATGCCCACCCTAATCATATAGCTTCCATTAATTGTAACAATGTCCTTCAAAAGTTTCGCAAGATTGGTATCAATATCCTTCCCATAAGCACTCAAATCCTGAGAAGTAACCCATATTTCCTCCACACCTTGTTTAATAGAAGAACTTATATGCCTAACAATATCTTTTTGCTTATAGGAAAATAAATTTCCACGAGCTTGTTTTGTTTTACAAAATGAACAACTCCCAAGGCAACCATGACTTATAGGAACAATTTCAATGAAATCATTCTTTCTCACTTTCGGAAGATTTATTCTTGGCTCATTTTCCCTAGCAAGTAATCTAACAATGTTTCCGTTCAATGTTTCCTCAACAACCTGAACAATATTATGAACTTGATAAGTTCCAATCATAGAATAATCTTTATACTCATCTAGAAACTGCTCAGATTGTGCAATGCACCCAGCTATTATTATTTTTTTTCCTATATCTATCAATTCTTTCATTCGTTTTCTGAAAAAACTTTCAGTTG
>CAZZGN010000011.1:0-20557 GCA_964654165.1 uncultured Methanosarcinales archaeon
ATTATTCCAGTCCTGCGTATATCCCAAAGTTGTACGCTGGTGATTCATTAAGGGTTATATAAACGCAGTTTGAATCTGGGTCTGGTGTTCCCCCTATTTTTTTCCAAACTCCTGTAGTTTCTTCACCAATGTAGAAAAGGTTTTCATCAAAACCTTCTACATCTTCATCAGAATAGCAGAAACTGAAATCTATTTCTCCATTGAATGGTTCCCCTTGTGGGAGCATTTGATAAAAAGGGCCGATAGTTCTCAGTCTAGGGCTTGATTCAGGGATCTCCAGCAGCCTAAGATTCTCCTTAACTGAAGGAATAGTAACTAGTCCCATCTTTCCTTCTAAACTCTTATTTAACTCTGCGGTTAGAGTCATCGAAACTTTAGAAAGTTCCTTACCAGTATTTGGACTCTTCGGATTAAATGTCTTTGTCACATATTGTTTGCTGGCACAACCAAGAACCATAAGTAACAAGACCAATAGGATGAATATTTTCGTTTTCATACTATTAAGTTTAAGGAAGGGTTATATTTAAATATATGTGAAAAAGATTTTACAACATGAGAATAAAAAGACTCCAATCAGCTATGAAAAAGAAGAAAATAGATTGTGTTATATTGACTACAGCAAAAGATATGGATTATAATAAGAATATCTTTTATTATACTGGATATAAAGGGTATGGGGTATTAATTGTTAAGCAGAGAAATTCTGTGTTATTAGTTCCTGAGATGGAATTTCTTAAAGCAAAGAGAACTAAATTTAATTGTAAAGCTATAGTTAAAGGAAAAAAGGATGAGATTCTAAAAAAAGCTGTAGGTAAAGTAAAAGTGATTGGCTTAGATTACATGGAAACCTCTTTAGCTGCATGCAAAGCTTTAACCAAAATAGTAAAAGCAAAAAGAAAAGATGTTTTTCTTGAATTATTCGAAATAAGATCTGTAAAAGATAAAAAAGAAGTTACTTCAATAAAAGAAGCATGTGAAGTTGGAGACAAAATCTTCTCTAAAATTATAAAAAATTTCAAATTCAAGACAGAAAAAGAATTAGCAATATTTATTGACATAGAAATAAGAAAAAGAGGCTTAGTTCCTTCATTTCCTGCGATAGTTGCATCAGGAAAGAATTCTTCTGTTGTACATCATAATAATGAAGGAAAAATTGGGAAAGGATTTTTATTATTAGATTTCGGAGTAAAAGTTAATGGTTATTGTTCAGATATGTCGAGAACTATTTACATAGGAAAACCTTCAAGAAAAGAAATACAAAATTATTACAAAGTATTGCATGTTCAACAAGATTGTGTAAAGATGTGTAGGGTTGGGGCTAAGTGTGTAAAAATTGATGCTTATGCAAGAGATTCTTTGGGAGAATCTTTTACTCATGGTCTAGGTCATGGGGTTGGTTTGAATATACATGAAATGCCTAATTTATTGAGTGAAAGTACAGATGTCCTTAAGAAAGGACATGTCCTTACAGTCGAACCCGGACTATATTTTGAGGACAAGTACGGAATAAGAATTGAAGATACTGTACTGATTGGGAAGAAACCGATTGTCTTAACAAAAAGTAAGAAAGACCTTATTATCCACAAACTTTATTAACTCTAATAAAAATGCTCTATAAAATGAACTACGATATAAAGAAATTCAATTCTGCCGTAAGATATTATCAAAAAAAGCTGAAAAATAAAGGAAAAAGCTTTTTCATATTATTTCACATAGACAATAAGGATGCTTATTATTCTTTAGCCCCATTATCTAGAGCCATACATAATCTGAAAAAAGACGTATATGTTATGGGTTATTACAAAAATTCAAAAGGTTTTGATATATTAGTTGACATTTGGGATGTCTACAAGAAAAAGAAGCGTATGGATGAAAAAACCGCAGCTTTAATGAAATTCATAGTTAACGTAGATAAAAAAGCCAAAGGAAAATTCAAGAAAGTCTTTGAAAAACCTGTAATTATAAAAGCTGATAATACTCAATTCAAATCTCATAAATTTATTCTTGATTATAAAACAAATTGGTTAGTAAAAAAAGAAATGTGGAATAAACTGCTAGAAACTGCCGATACAATTTGGACACAAGTTTTTAACATTAAGAAGAGTGAAGTTGTAGGAGTGGGATTTGAATTAATTCCACAAGCAAAAGACCTTGACAAACCTTTAAATGACTACTTAAGCAGTTTTGTTATTGCTGACGCGATGGCAGAAGTTGTTAAAAACAGATGTAAGAATATAAGAATGAATACATCTACTTCAAGATTTTCTATTAATGATAACCCTGAAAATGTCAGCGAGTTATTGGCAACATTAGCCGGTTGCGAATATGATAAAAAAATTAATGAACCCCCGTTCAAATTATTTAAAAAAGTTTCAAAATTATTTGGAACTTCAGTTTTGAAGCCAGCAGATGCTAATTTTGGTATATATGGGAAAGGAACACATGGAAAACATTTCTTCGGGGATTTAATCGGCTATCCAACTTTAAATAAAAAAAGCAGATGGTCTAGTCCTGCTGGGATGTTCTATAAATTTTCATGGGCGCCTCAATCAAAATACGAAACTAGAGGACCGCAATCAAGGATTGGATTTACAAGCACCGTTCCAATTAAAGCTTTTGTTGAGACGTGTAACATAAACTGGTTTGAGATGCACAGAAAAAATCAAAAGATAACAGATATCTTGAATAAATGTGAGAAAGTAGTCGTTTCTGGAAAGAAAACTAATTTTGTTGTTGGTTTAGTCGGAAAGAAAAGAAGATTGGCAATGAATTCCGATATTGATGTAAGAAATAAGATTGATAATGATTATTACAAAAAAACAAAGATAAAAACAGGAACTATGGCTAATCTCCCAGGAGGAGAGAGTTTTATAACACCTGAATGGGTTGAAGGAATACTCTATGGGGATGTTGTTATAAGCATAGATGATAGCCATTCATTATCTGCTAAAGAACCTTTAGTTGTTGAGTTTAAGAAAGACAAGTATGAAATAAAATCCGGTCCAAAGAAAGTAATAGCGAAAATAAAGGAAAAGAAGAAAGAATCTTGGGATAAGTTAATTGAACAGGAAAAAAATAAGTCATTACCTCAAGAAATAATTGATATGAAAAAAGATAATTTTGAAAGGATTGGAGAATTTGCTATTAATACAAATCCTAATGCTAAATTATCTGATTATTTGATAATAAATGAGAAAATTGCAGATATGATGCATGTTGCATTAGGAAGTGGTTTTGAAGAAGATAGAAGTTCTGTTTATCATTATGATATAGTTTTCAATTCAAAACAGCAGAAATTAGATGTTTGTGGTGTTTCTAAGAAGAAGAAATTCTGGATAATCAAGAAGGGAAAAATGGTTGTTTAACCAGAATATTTATATATAAAGAATCTAGACTATGCTAATATGGCTAACCCAAAAGAACTTGATAATGTAATGTATTCTTATACAGCTGATGATAATCAGTTAGAAGAGGAAAATAGAGTTCTAAAAGATACCATCAATAGACTGAAAAATGAAGTAGATAAGTTTAGAGAACCCGCATTAATGGTTTGTGAAGTGAATGAAGTTCAAAAAGATGGAAAGGCCATAATAAGAGTTCCAAATGGTAATTTATTTTATGTTAATGTCGGAAGTGATGGAAAAGGTGTAGAATCCGGCGATATGGTTATGTGTGAACAAAAAAACCTAACTATCATACGAAAAGTTCATACTTCAAAATCTTTCAATGTTGAAAAATTCGTTATAGTTGAAAAACCAAAGATAAAATGGAGTGATGTTGGTGGATTAGACTATCAGGCAGAAGAAATAAGAGAAGTTATAGAACTTCCACTAAAAAAACCAGAATTGTTCAAGAAAGTGGGAATACAACCTCCAAAAGGAATATTATTGCATGGTCCACCAGGAACTGGAAAGACCTTATTGGCTAAAGCAGTAGCAGCTGCCACAAACTCTACTTTTATTGAAATTGTTGGAAGTGAACTTGTACAGAAATTCATAGGTGAAGGAGCAAAGCTAGTAAAAGAAGTTTTTGAACTTGCAAGAGCAAGAGCACCTGCAATTGTGTTCATAGATGAAATTGATGCATTAGCTGCAAAAAGAATTGAAATCGGAACTAGTGGTGAACGGGAAGTTCAGAGGACGTTTATGCAATTCTTAGCAGAAATTGATGGTTTTAAAAATCTTGATAATGTTAAGATTATTGGCTGTACAAACAGAAAAGATATTCTTGATCCTGCAGTTGTAAGGCCTGGAAGATTAGACAGATTAATTCATGTTCCAGTTCCAGATGCATCTGGAAGAAAACAAGTATTCTTCATCCACACAAAAAAGATGACCTTAGATAAAGGAATTGATGTTGATAGATTAATCAAAAAAATGGAAGGTTTTTCTGGAGCAGAAATAAAGGCTTCTTGTACTGAAGCGGGTTATTTTGCAATAAGAGAAGGAAAGATAAAAATTAAAGAAAAATATTTCTTAGATGGGATAGAAAAAGTTAAAAAGAAAGAAGATGAGGAAGGCATGGATTACATGTCTATGTTTGGTTGAGCATTTTATCACCAGAAATGTTTGAATGAAGTCTCGTGTTTATGATTATTGGGTATGTTATTGCTTTAGCTTTTCAAGTGTATATGCCCTATCTTAACTATAAACAAGGGAGAGTAAAAGATCAAATGTCTGATTTAATAAAAGAAGTTAAGGAAATAAAGAAAATATTGAAGAAATAGATTCTCCACCATAGAAAAACTTAAATAAATTCCCCCCTTAACACTATATCTAAGGATGAAAAAACAAAAAGCCTTAGAACCAATTTCTGATTTTCTCGTCGGTGATTATTCTTTTATCAAAAAAATTATTGACTCACGCTCTCGCAAATCAAAACATAAAATCAATTAAAAATCAAGGAGAGTTCTCGATAGGCTAGCCTATTAGTGGGAGCTCACAGGAGGGAAAAAATGAAAAAAATAAAAGAGATAATAGGAGAAGTAGTAGATATCCGTGTGGAAGGGTTAGTTGATGAACTGATCGAATATATAGGGGAGATAAGAGGAAAAGTACAGTACATACCAAATGAAAAGGTTATAAGAGAGCAAGCGGAGATATTAGAAGAAGAATCAATGGGAATAATAAATGGGGGAAATGAAGTTTGCCTTATAATCTACAAACATTATGTAAAAAACGGCCACTATTGTGAGGGGGAAATAAGAGGGAGTGCTCTAACAAAAGTAAAAACTGTTGAAGAGAAAACAATAGAGATCTTCAGACAGATGGATTGCTGGACAGTCGATATACCTTTAGTAAAAAGAGGACAGTACACGGAATACAGGATAAGGGATCATAACAACGAAATAATAGGAAGAGGTAAAGAAAAAATAATGAAACTATTATAACTCCCAATAACTATCTCCGATATAATGCAGATTCTGAATGACTTTTCCTGAATCTAAATTGAACATTTCAACTGAATTGTGTAATGCTTTTCCAACTGCTAATGGCTTATTGTGTGTTTCATCGACAATAACAATGAAATCATTTTTATCAAATTCTTCTAACTCAGTTATCCCGGGCCGCATTATGTCTGCACCATTTACTACAAATTTAACTGCACCCATATCAACTGTAACTTTTGGTAGAATTATTTTCTTTAGAAGAAGTTTAAGATGAGGGACCCAAGTTTCACTAATTTTTATTAGTTGTATGTTGTTGTTTATGTATATTTTATCTTCTTCTTCAACTACATTTGATTTTTTGTCTATGGCTAAATATGGAAAGTCTTCTATAAGTTTCTTAATATCAGATTTGGAGTATTGTTTTCTCATTTTGTAAAAGATGAGTGCTCATAAGTTACATCCGTTCATCATCCTTGCGTCAGAGGGTGTTCACCTAATCATCGCACAAGGTTGATAAGGGGTCTTCATTAAAATAGTTATTGATTTCTATATAGAAAATATTATTTATAAAAGGTATATGCTATATAATAAGCATATATAAATACAAGATAATGAATATTACAGTGATATGATGAATTACGACAATAGAATTACCGCAGGAAAACTTAGGAAGGTCTCTAAGCCCCCATATACACTGCAAGGAAACGGTTTTTTTATTGTAACTGTGTTATGTCTGATTATTCTTTGGATACTATAAAATCAACGCATATTCTAAACGTATAAGGTGCATGCTGACCGCATTTTGTTGTTGAAATGATTTTACATTGTTTTTTGTTTCTTTTGCATGCTTTTTCTATTTTGTCATGTGCTTTACCAAATTCATCTTTATGCAGGAAATCGTAGAAATGAATAATTGTGCCAGTTTTTGCTGCGTTTAATGCTATGTCCAAGAAATCTTCAGCTGATTTAGGGAGGGGCATTAATATTCTATCATACTTTTCATTTAAAATTACTTTTTTAACATCTTCATTGATTAATGTTACGTTCTTTATTTTATTTAGTTTTAAATTTTCTTCTCCGTATTTGTGGCCAATTGGATTGATTTCAATCCCAGTTATCTGCTTTGCTTCTGTATTTTTTGAAAAAACAACTGGATAAGGTGCACAACCAGAAAACATAACCAATATATTTTCTCCTTTCTTGATTTTTTGTGATATTCGTTTTCTTTCCGTCGATAATCTTGGAGAGAAATAAACTTTTCCTACATCAAGTTTTAACCTTGTATTATTCTCTTTGTAAATTGCTTCTGTTTTATTCTCTCCTGCAAGGTATATTACGCCTTGTGTTCTAAATTCTCCTTCATGGATGCCTGCTTTTTTCAGAACCGTTTTTATGTTTTTATGTGTTTTTAGAATTGCTTCTGCAATGAGCTTTTCTTTTTTTTCTAACAATACATCAACTTCTAATACAACAATATCGCCAATTATGTCAAAAGCTGTCTTTAATTTCTCTTTCTCTTTTTCTGTTAATTCTTTAAGAATCAACTCTTTAACATTTTGAGATCTTTTGATTTTTTTCAATTCAATATCTTCAGTTTCATATCCTTCAACCTTTTTCGTTACTGGAAAATATATAGTTCCTTTTTCTTTCTTTATCTCATAATTATTTTCAAATAGATTATTGCCTATTAAGAACTTCTTGACTTTTTCAGCTTCCTTCAGTTTTACTTTAATTGTAAGCATAAACAAAGGAAGTGAATGTTTGTTTAAAAAGATTTAGATTATTATCAATGCCGCCCCGAAAACCATGACAACTGCTGAGGCTATTTTATGGAATAAGTAGTGATCGTGGAACATTCTTCCACCAGCAATTGTGGTGAATAATGCTGCCATCCTTCTTATGGGCAAGATTAAAGATATCATAGCTGCTGGCATGGCAACTGCTGTAAAATAAGTCAGATCTGCTAAGAGAAATGTTATGGCTATGGGAAATACCCACCAACCTGTCTTTTTAAACCCAAATTTGATATCGTGCCAGCCGTCATAATGAATGTATATTGTTATTATGAAATACAATGCCATAATGATATTTGAAAAATAAATATAAGTTGGAGGGGGGATATCTGCAACGGCTATTTTAGATATTACTGCTGCTACGCCAAATAATGCTGCCCCTACGACCGCATAATAGATGTATTTGTTATTGAAATTTTTTAAATGACGGAAAAAATCAAGATAATGGTCGTGGATTTGAAGAAAATATGCTCCAAATATAATAAGAAATATCCCCAAAATTTGTATTAGATTAGCTTTTTCTCCGAGGAAGATGACTGATAAAAATAAAAGAAATACTGGAGCAAGATTTTTCATCGGTGCGAAGGAAGAGATTTCCATATGCTTCATCGATCTTGTAAATAAGAGCAAGGCAGTAGCAACTAACATTGCCCGCATTGTTATTAAGAATAATTGTGATAATGTAACCTGTAAATTCATCCAAGGAATAAAAAAAGACTGAAGAACAACTGCTATTATAAAAGTCGCACACAATAACTCTGTTGAATGCTCTCTCTTCAGAACTTTTTTTGATATTATTTCATATGCAGATATAAGCACTGCAGACATCAAAACTAAAATGAACCACTCCATTAATACACCTCTTTTTTAAAAAAACTCTCCTAATCCCTTTTGTGTTTTCAATTCTTTATCTTTTATCAATTTTTCTATTTCTACTGTTATACGTTCTTTATTAAAATCATGTCTGTCGCACAATAACTTTATAATTTTGTCTATATTTGGATCTTTCCATTCTAAGATGTAATCATCTGTTGTTGGGATATTCTTGAAAAGATAAAAAACATCTGTCCAGGGATAATCAAAATATTTACCCCATTCTGCTTCTTTGAACATGTTGTCAATATCATCACTTTTTTCCTTGATTAGTTTCAATCCCTTTTTCGGACCTAAGCCCACTATTCCTCCGATGTTGAAATCTGTTCCAACTAACATTGACAAAGCAATTAATTGATCTTGGTCTATTCCTAGATGGTTTAAGTTTTCCGAGAGGTTCATGGAAGTTGGTTTGATAGTTTCGTATGTTAACGCATTTGCCTTCTTTTTTTTCTGAGATATTGTTAAGTTTCTTATAACATCTGTTGCTCCGAATAATAATGCATCAGTGTCTTGGCTGATAACATAATCGGCATCTCCTTTTTTTACCATATAAGCTGCCTGTGCTTCTCCTTCTGATGGTGCTTGGATTATTGGAATGCCTAAAGCTGTTAAAAGTTCCTTTGCTTCATTAACCATGTCTTTCGTTAGAGAAGTTGTTTGTAAGGAGTATTTTCGCATTGCTTCTATGTCTTCCTTTTGTACTGCTTCATCATATTTTACTCTTGCAGCATCTTTTACTTCTCTTCTTCTTTTTATTTCCTTAGCCTTTAATTCAGGATGCTCACCATCAAATACAAATGCTAATTTCATTCCTTTTTTCATAAGGTTTGTTGTTCTTAGAAATAAACCGTTCAAGTGTGAGGTTATGTTCCCTTTACTATCTTTTAACGGCGTGCCGTCTCTCATTCTTAACGATGATAGAAATTGGTATAGGATATTGAATGCGTCCACAACTAATATTTTGCCTTTCAATTTATCATAAGTTATCTCTTTTGTTATTAGAAGAGGCGTTATTTGAGTTCCCATTTTAAATTTTGTATGTTGTTATTAATTTGAATTCGTCTCTTAATCTCATTTTTGCTTTCTTTGTCATATCTCCTGCATGTATAAATAATACAGGAAGTTTTTTTACTGTTGCATTAACGAATATTTGAGATAAATCTGCATCATTTAGTTTTTTCTTTGATTTGGCAACTGCGTAATAATGTATCTTACCCACAGCACTTGGGATCAATAATTCATACTCAATTTCAGAATTTGCTCTTTTTATTTCTCTGTTCATAATGTTTATTTTATTTTTTGCGAAGAATTCTTCAACTCTCTTTCCAAAATCATCATCTGTTTTTTCTATTTTTGGAGGTTCTTTAACTTCTGTTTTAGGTGTTTCTTTAACTTCAACCTTCGGTGTAGTTTTAACTTCGGGTTTTTCTTCCTTAACTTCAGGTTTCGGTTGTTCTACAGGTCTTTCTACTGGTTTTGGAACAGAAAGAACATCTTTAATTTCTTCATTTTTTAAGAGATACCATTTCCAATAAAGATCTTTTATGGAATTTAAAGTGATTTCTATTGGTTTTGCAAAATCTTTTATATTTTGAAGAGCAACTCTTGTAACTGGATCAAGAGCTCTATCTTTCAATAGTTTTTTTTCTTTTAGTATTTCGAATGCTTTTTTCTCCGGTGCCTTTAACACATGTGTGTAATTTTGTAGTTTTGCTTCCTGGCCACCAATATAATACACTGGCGAACTGCCAACCTTTAAGTATGAAAGTTTGACCCTTTTGTTTGAGTAAAGTTCTGACAAATAAGCCCCTGCCATTATGGAATTGAGGTTTAAAGCTTTAGAGACTTCTATTGGCAAAACTGGGCCACGCATCCTGACTATGTTGAAAACCTGCTCTTTGACCATAGTAAGGGAGAATCAATCTTTGTTTATATAGATTATGGTCGAACCCACCTTATTTCATAATATGTTATGTCCCCTTCTACATCTACCACTGCCATTAAAAGCCGTTTCTTAGTCGAATGGGCAACCCTGTTTTTTGCAGAGAATTCATACCATGTCATAGAATCTGATTCAGAAACAGGATAAACGACCCATTTCGCATGATCCTCGCCAGGTTTAACCCCTTTATCATAAACTCTAAATTCGGCACTGAATTTTAAAGCGGTTTTAATTACATATCCTCTGTCTCTCATATCTTTATAGACACAGTATTTTGTCCAGAAGTTTTTTTCTTTCTTCTGTGCTTTTTTCATAAATTTATCAAAATCATATTCTTTGTTTCTTCCATCTAAGATAATGATTTTTTCTTTTTCTAATAAGAAAAGAGCTTCAGCTAATGATAATTGAACTTTCTGTTTTCTGTATATTTTTCCATAGACATAAGTGTTATAGAGTTCTCTAGCTAAATCACTTGCTTCCGTCATGATAACGTCGTCATGGAAATATGTTTTTATCAATGGTTGTTTTGGCATAGATAGAAGTAATTATTGATTGTTTTTAAGGTTTTGGTTTAGAATAGTTTCCCTTCATTTGCTAGTGCCGTGTATTTGTTTGTCAATTGAGGTATGATTTTATTAGAGTTTTTTGAATCCTCTTTTTTTTGCTTGACCAGCCAACCGACAAAGACGTTGTGCATCTGTTCAAAGGAAAGGTTTTCAGGACGGTTTATGCAGAAAGAAATGTCCCCCCCGTATGCGTATATGAAAGGGATAAAATTGATTTTTGGATGCTTCAGCTGCATCGCTGTAAGGTAACTTGCAGCATGATATGCATCTGACTGGAAATGGTTCAAACCGAAAAGCCTTTGAGAAGTTGTCTTTGAATATCTCGTCCTGTTATTATCCGTGAACTGTGTCTCCCGATACATATGTTCTTTAGGCAAAGTCAATGGTTTCATATCAATCTTAAAACCTTCTTTTATAGCGTAGTAAGGGACACCATTAGAAACTGTATGATTAAACTTGCCTACCGAACCGACAAAATAATAATCAGACCCTAATTTTGTGACTGAAATAATATCTGTAAGACGAGGATCCTTCATATAATTGGGTAGGTTTGCGAACCGCTTTTGTTTGGCCTGTTTATTCTTGTTTTTTCTTGTATATGTCTCTAGGTCTTTGCCAAGAATCGCCTCAAGCAGACCGTCGACTCCTAATTTTCCAATCTCAGTGACCATCCCCTCGTAAGACAGCTTCATGATATTGTCTTTGCTAAGGCTAACCCCTTCTCTCTCTGTCATGTATCTCTCGTCCCTGATAATCTTGCCCATCTCATGTTTAGGAACCCTAAGCTTTTCAACTGTAAAAGAAGTAATATTGAATATTTCTGAAAGAACCAAGGGGTTCAGAGGATCTGCCCCAATCACAAGATTTTTCAAGTATGTTTCTTTCTTATCTTCTGGAATCTCTGAAAAACTCGTGGAGAGTATTTTAGTTACAAGGTCCTGTTGTTTTTTTATTTGAGTTTGTAATAGTTTTGTCTTGATATCGAATGGAAATTCATTAAAATCACTATGGGATCCGTCAAGTTTTTTCAGGTAATGGTTAACTTGTGATGCCCATGCCGGTTCATGCAACAAAGTCACTCCGTAATTAGGAGAATATATCGATCCGCTTCCGTTCGTCCTGTCTTTGTAGAAAAAATATGTTGTGAATTTCACACCTGCTTGACCGGTCGGAAGAGGGTTTGATTTTCCTCTGTCTTCTGCACTATGTCCTCTGAGCTTGTACATAGAATATGGAAATTGAAATAAGCCTATTTTTTGCCTTTTGTATGGCGTAGCGGGCTCCAAAAGCGTCCCCGGAATCCTGGTCCCCTGTGGAAATACCCCGCTCTTCCTTAATTTTTTCTTCTTGTCTTTTTTTGAACCAGGCATAAAAACAATGATTTGAAAAGAAGTATATAAATTTTATCTTCATTACTCCTCCAAAGTGGTCTTTAAATCTCTTCTATATTGAAAACATTAAATTTATAGGAAGTTATATATACTTATTCACCCATTAGTATACTAAAATGTATACTTATGACCACCGAGAATATGGAACTAAGATGAAGAGATTAGAAACAAGTATAGAGACTAAAACAGTGAGTGGAACTGCTCTCCTAGTATTAATTTTGGTAACAATTCTTCTAATATTGTAAAAACTTAAATAGTGTTTCTTTAACCTTGAAGATATGAAAATAGAAGTTGTTGTATTAGGAACTGCATCAATGGTTCCAACTAAAGAAAGAAACTTAACATCAGTTTTTCTTAGCTACGATGATAAAGGAATTTTATTTGATTGTGGGGAAGGAACGCAAAGACAGATGAAGTTGGCAGGAATAAAGCCTAACAAAATAAATAAAATTTTGATTTCACATTGGCATGGAGATCATGTATTAGGATTGCCAGGGTTACTGCAAACTTTAGGAAATTCTGATTATACTAAGACATTAGAAATTTATGGTCCTAAAGGAACAAAGAAATTTATGAAGAGTATGTTAGAAGGATTTTATTTTGACACCCCAATAGATATGAAAGTTTTTGATATTGACAAAGGTATGTTTTTTGAAAATGAAGATTTTTATTTGGAAAGTTTACCTTTATCACACGGTGTTCCCTGCTTAGGTTATAGTTTTGTTGAGAAAGATTCTCGTAAAATGAACAAATCTAAGATTGAAAAAATTCCTGGGTTGGCAGTTGGTCAATTACAAAAAGGAAAAGAAGTTGTTGTAAGGGGAAAGAAGATTTCCCCTAGTGAAGTCAGCCATATTCAAAAAGGAAAGAAAATTTCATATATTTTCGATACAGAAATATGCGACAATGCTTCTAAACTATGTGAAGATGCTGATTTACTTCTTTGTGAAGCAACTTATCTTTCTGAATTGGAAGAGAAAGGCTATGAATATAAACATATGACTGCTGCTCAAGCTGCGCATTTAGCTTCAGATGCTAATGTTAAGAAATTAATTTTATGTCATTTCTCTGCTAGATATAAAACAACAGAAAAATTAGAGCAGGAAGCACAGGATATCTTCCCTAACACAGTCTGTGCTTATGACCTTATGAAGCTTAAATTGTAGATAAGTTTATATATCTTTTATCATTTCTGAGTGGTTACATGCAGTTCATTAAAAGGATACTCAGAAGTATAGGAAAACGTGCTTCATTAGTTGGAATTATAAACGGAAAAGATAATGCTGGTGGAGAGCGTGACTTCTTAAATGATGAAAAGGTTACTTCATTAGAAGAGACTATAAAAGAAAAGATAAATTTTGATGTTCCTAAAGAGTATGCTCAAAGAACAAATCCTTTTGATGATTATAAAGATAAAATAAACTCAAATCCACTTTTTAGATCTCCATTTTTTAGTTCAGATGAAAAACTGAGTGTTGCAAGAAAAATATATGCAGAAGATACTCCTAATGGAGAATCCGGCTCACATAGGAGAGTTCATTCTTCTTTGGAAAAATATGCACATGATATGGCAAAAGTTTACAATAATTCTATTCTAGAAGGAGAGGACCATTATGGGGCTCTCAGAGTAGTTGTTGAGAATGGGAGCAATACTAAAGCATTTAAAAAAATTACAAGCGATAAGTATTCCCCCATCAAAAAAAGTGGAGAAGCTTATCAGATTCTCAAAATTGCACAAATGTTAGGAGAAAAAGTTGTTATAAAAAGGTGGGACAGTTCTGTTGTTGAGAATGAACTTGTTAGAGAATATGTTAATGTGATTAATGACATCTTAAAAGAAGAGAACCTCTTAATGAAAGATAGATATAAGATAATCAACGAAGGTGTTGAAAGATTGTTTAAGCATTCTATAAGCAGCAGAACCATAAGAAAAAATTATCTAAATGCAGATTACAAGTAGGAGATTACATGAACGACACAGAGTTTAATAGGTTGGTGGAAAAGTTTGCAGAGAAACAAACAGAGCATAAAGAATATGATGATGTAGTACGTCCAGAAGTGACTAAAATTCTCGAAGAGTGTCTAAGAATTGCATTGGCTATAAAAAATAATACAAAAATATTTGTCCCTAGATCACTTGATGCTTATATTGTTGACATAGGAAGTGAAAATATGATAGTGTCGGGAGAGGATGAATTTCACCGTTTATTGGAAGAACAAACAAAACTGACTATAACAGAGCTTCCTGATACTGCTGTTAAGAGATTCCAGGTGTATGGTGATATTTCTGAATTAATCAGTGAAACTATGAACGTACATAGGTCCACCCTTATGGGAAAGGTATATTATATTATTGGGGAGTGTGTTGGGCATTCAAAATCTGTCGACAAGGAGAAAATAGATGTGGCATTTGTGGAGTTCGTACTTGAGAAAGCTAAACTATACCATGAAAATATGAGATTAGTGGGGCATGAAAAAGCAATTGATATGATGATTAGTGATGGGGATGCAAACAAAGCCCTGGAAAAACGGAATTGTTATGGGCGTGTGATAGAGTCTAATTTAGATGCTTACGAAGTTCTTTTTATAAATAATTTATTCTGTGAAGGAAAAAAGGGGGAAGGAGTTCCTGCAAGTTCCGAGGAAAAAATTATAACGCATGCAAGAATGTTTTATAATTTCCTATCAGGGAGAACAAGTGGGGGGGTAGCAAATTCTCTAGTAAGGGCTAACACCCATCGGGAGTTTGGTATACGAATTGACCCTGTCAAATACGCAAATTTTAAATAAAGAATTCTTCAAAGATATCATATGGCTGAGATTGTCTCCATTGCATTGATATTATTGTTTGGAACTTTATGTTCTGCATTAGCTTATAGAATGAAGATAAGTAATGTTTTTTTCTTAGTTTTAGCAGGTATGATATTCGGAATGTTTGAATTTGTCAGTTTTGACAATTCAGTTATTGTTGTTATAAGTGAACTTGCCTTAGTTATGGTTGTGTTTGATGCAACATCCAGATTAAATTTCAAAGAAGTACTAAAATATTCAAAAGAAACTGTAAAACTAACCTTAATATTTTTGTTGTTTGCTGTTGTTATTATTACTCCATTAACTTTTCATCTATTAAATGTTGATATAATGGTTGCAGTGTTATTTGCTGTTTTGATGTATGGTATTGATCCTGCTATCGCTTTATCTGTGCTGAAAGGAAAGAAGGATAAGATTGTTGAAATATTAGAAATTGAGTCGATAATGAATACCCCTTTGACATTAATATTGTCTTTGATTTTGTTAAGGGTAATTTCAGGTGAAGGTAGTGGAGTTTTTAGTGATCAGATTGTTATGTTTTTACAGCAATTATTTGTTCCTATTGGTGTTGGTGTTGTTTTAGGCTTTGTTATTGTACATATAATGAAGCATCATTTCTTTGAGGAATTAAGTCATTTGATGGTTATTACTGCAGCCATAGTTGCTTATGTGTTATCTGAGTTAATGAATGGGAATGGTGTATTGGCTGTAACTATGTTTGGATTGATATTTGGTAATTATCATATTAAGCATAAATTGGAACTTGAGAAATTCGCTTCTGTTTTTGCGAATACGTTGAAGATATTGGTTTTTGTTTTGTTGGGGATAGTTATCGTTAAGTTTTCTCAGTTAAGAACGTTTGATCAGTTATTGTATGGTTCATTATTATTTGTTATTTACTTAATTGTTAGATATGCTGCTGTACATGTTTCGCTTAAGAAGTTATCATTTAGACATAAACTGTTTATGACATTAAATGTTCCGAAGGGAATAGATGTCGGTATTGTTATATTGTTGGTTATAAGTACCATTTCTAATGTTCCAGGATTAGAAGTTATTACAAACGTTTCATTATTATTTGTTCTTTACAGCATTGTTGTTTCAACTGTAAGTTCAGTGTTTAATAGTTGGTTCTTTGAGAAAGTTAAAAATTAGATTTGCCATTCACTATCTTTAAACTTATCTTCTTTTAGAAGTCTTTCAATCTCTTTTCTTATTCCTGTAACGTCTTCTTCTGTTAAAGGTTTGAAATTTTCGTAGAATTCTGGTTTTTCATCTCTATGAGGGAGATAGCATATCTGACCATATTTTTGGATTTTTGCACTTTTTGCTCTACCGTATAAATGAACATGTAAGTAAGGTCCTTCTGGCCTGAAGACTGTCCAATTACCCATATCTTGATAATTTATTCTCCCTATATCAACTCCATGTTCGTTCATTATTTTTGTCATTGCTTCCCCTACAACGATAGTGAGTCTCATTAACTCAATTGCTTGTTTAGAAGTAAGTTGTTGTCTATCGGCCACTCTAACTTTTGGATGTATTTTTATGTGCCCCCCTTCATCTCTATCAACGTGAGGCCTTTCAACTGCTTCCACAAAGAAATTTTCACTTTCATAAATCATTTTGCAGCCAACTTAATATCCGCTGCCTTAACCGTCTTCCTTCCAGCGTGAATGGAATATTTAATTGCGTCTTCTGCTATTTCCTTGGCAATTTCTTCAAGGACTTCTTTCAATGCTTTCTTTCCAGATTCAGAAACACGTTCTGCTCCGTAAGTCTTTAGAATGTTCTCCATTGCAGCTAACGGTAGTAATTTTTTAGTCATAATAATCCCCCAACGATTAAAAGGAGTGTTATTTTGCTTTTATTTAAGGTTTGCGGTAAAAAAAGAAGTTTTCCGGATAATTAAGGGAAAAGTATATAAATTACTTAGTCTTACTTAGTCTTATGGAATCTGTAACAATAAAAATGGAGGATTCTCTTGCAAAAGAGATGAATAATATCATGAATCCACTATACTCCACTAAAACAGAGTTCATTAGGGAAGCTATAAGGGATAAGATTAATTTGATTAAGAAAGAAGAGACTTTAAAAGCATTGAAAAGGCTTCATGGTAGTTCAAAAACCAAAATAAGTGATAAAAGATTAAGAGAGATAAGGGAAGAAGTGGGAAAGGAATTCCTAAAAAAATTCAATCTAAGTTAAATCTTCAGGCCGTTTTGACTCCGAAATATCTTTTAATTTCTTAAAATGACGATCCCTTGTCACTAAAACTGAACAAGAATCTCGTGAGAGTATTGCATGCAAAACATCTCCAAACGGCACTTTTCTCATACTAGATATTTCTAATGCTTCTATAATTTGTTTATTTGAAGAGAAGATTTCGACCCGAAAAGCATCAAAAATTAAAAATAAACTTCTAATCTCCTTTTCTGAAAAAGTTTTTTTAAGTTCATAGACTAATAAATCAGAAACCATTATCAAATCTTCTTTCTTTAGAATTTTCAAAAGAAAAGAAAATGCAAATCTGCCTAAATTAACATTCTTATCTTTTCTTTTTTCAAAATAATCTCTCCAAATGCATGTGTCAATATAATATTTATTCATAAAAACTGTGTTTTTGGAAGATTAATAAGGCTTCCCTGAGAAAAACATTGAAATTTCCGAATTTCATAAAATTTCGAAAACTATACACATCGTGTGTATAAAAAATAGAAAAATATAAAAAGAATAACATCTTCCCTTAGTTTATGTTAACAAAAAAAGATATCATAGCATTCAATATGCAGTTTGATGAAGGGCATTATAATAATGAATCAAGCCTAGATTTTGCATTAAGCTTCCAGAAAAAGAATATTGCCTGGGCAAAGAAACTCGCGTATCTCATCAGAGCAATAATAATTGACCATGTCTTTGAAGAAGGGAATAAGAGAACTGCATTAGCCGGTTTATACTATTGTATTGAAGATGAAGGATATAAAATTGAAGATAAGAGAGCTGTAGCGATAATAAAAAATATTGTACTTAGTAATATCACAAGCATAAAAAGAATAAGGTGGTTAATCGAAGATGGTATCAGAAAAAAGAATTGACAATATATTCAAGAGGCATGCAACCGCATTTAAAGCTCTTGAAGAGTTTGAAAAAACAGGTAGAGTTATACTGAAGACGAGAATGAACTTTACGATAGATAGAGAGATGTCCAGAAACTTTAGGGAACATTGTAAAAAAAGAAATAAAAATATGAGTGAATTGATTGAAAGTTACATGAGGAGGATAGCTGGATAATGAATAAAAAAACAAAAGGTACAACGGCTGAAAGAGAACTTATTCATTTATTCTGGAAGAACGACATACCTGCCATTAGAGTGGCTGGAAGTGGAAGTATGCGCTATCCTTCGCCAGACATATTAGCCGGCACTCCCTTAAAAAAATATGCAATTGAATGCAAGACAATAAAGGAAAATAAACTATATGTTCCTAAAAAAGAAATTGAAGAGTTGAGAGAATTCTCTATAAAGTACGGAGCACAACCATTCTTAGCTGTTAAATTCGACAAATGGTATTTCTTAATACTAGAAGATCTTAGAGAAACTGAAGCTTCTTTCAGCATAAATACAGAAGAAGTTAGGATTAAAGGTTTATTGTTTGAGGACATAATTAATTCTTAGTCGAGAAAAAGGTATATTATCGACGAAATATTTATATAGAAGTTATATAGCCATACTTATCCATATAAATAAGGGGGATGCAAGATGAGGGTTTCTAAAGAGGTTGTAAAACAAGTTGTGCATGAATTAGCTGGGAAAGACGCAATGGGTGTGACAAATTGTATCTATAAAGAATCTGTTGCAGAAGAAGATATTGCAAAGAAAATGAAGCAAGAATTGAAGCAGACTAGAAACATCCTATACAAACTTCAAAAACATAATCTCGTCCAATTCCAAAGAAAAAGAAATGACGCTAATGGGTGGTATACTTATTTCTGGCTTTTTAATAAAGATAGAGTTACGGATCTCTCTAAAAAAATTAAAGAAGGAAAATTAGAAAGGCTTCAATATAGGTTGGGTGTTGAAGAAATCACACAATTTTTCTCATGTCAGAATAAGTGTGTAAGGGTTGATTTTGATTCTTTAATGAATTTAAATTATACTTGCCCTGAATGTGGCCTTGCATTAGAACAATGTAGTAATTGTAAAAAGATTAAAGAAATAAAATTAGAGATAAAAGAAATAAAGAAGAGTCTCAAAACCTAAGGTTTCTTTTGCTTATTACTTTATGCACTTCATCTACAAAAATTGAATGCCCATACACTCCAATTTCTGAAATTATACCTGTTATGTATTCGGGGTCAATTTGGTCAAAAGCATAATTATAAATCTTAACTTTCTTTGGTGGGTTTTTCCAAACTTCTTTTGATGTTCTATTTTCTATTTCTTCATCAAAGCCAAATATTGAGTCAGGATCAAATTTCCATGAATCTGTGCAACAATAAACTGGTACGACCATACTTGTTGCAAGCAATGCTATTGTTTCTGAACCAACCTTATTGTATACTTTTGTCGTTGTAATTGCATCAGCCCCTAATAATACTATATCTGCTTTTTTTATTGCGTATCTCGCCGCTGAATCAATAAAATGTGTGACAGGTATCTTTGCTTTAGTAAGTTGTATTGCTGTTTTCCTACCTTGATATAGTGGCCGGGTTTCTGTATTATACACTTCAAACTTAATTCCCTTTTTCTTTGCTCCTATCAGAATATCACAAACAATAGAAGAATGACAGTGTGTATACACAATCATCCCTTTTTTTATTTTTCTCACACCATATTCTATAATTTTATTTTTTGCATCTTTAAAATGATTCATTATTTCGTGGTGTTTTAAATCGAGATGTGTGAATATGTTTTTTATTGATGTGAGATTTAAATTGAAAAAATAATAACTTAATGCATTTCTTAGTGCTGGTTCAGTTGGGCGTGTTTCAACTAACATTTTAGCTGCTTTTTTCATAATATAGAATAGGTTTGCTGGAGTTGTTGGTTTTGAATTCTTAACATGTTGGTAGAATGCTTCTGCCCCTTGTATTGCGACTGATATGGCACCTTGTATCTTTAGGGATTTAATATCTTTACATGTAGATTTTAGAGTCATTTTAGAAAGATAAAAATAAAGAAGAGTTATCTCTTCCTTTTGGCTTTTTTCTTAGTTGTTTTCTTCCTAACAACTCTCTTCTTCACTGCCTTTTTCTTGCCAACTTTTCTTAAAGCCTTCTCAATCTTGAATTCTTCCCTTTCAATCTTGATTTCTTCTTTGGCGATTCTTTCTGTCATTCTTTCAATGTTTATATCAATTCTTCCTATTCTTCTTTCTAAGAGAACTAATATTCTCAAACTGTAGACGACAGCGGCAAGTGTGCCAATTATAATAGCTAACGTTATAGCAAGATATGGTTCTTGTACCATTTTATAACCTCCTTTTTTAAAAGATAAGTTGATTCTATAGTTTCTAATATAAAAAACTTTGTTTTTACTCTACAGTCTTGAGATAAAAAATGGATATATAAGGGACTGACACCTTGGTTTCCTATGGAAAATCATTTCTCATGAAAGATGTTCTGTTTTTATTATTTTATTTTTAAAAATTTTTATTATTTTATTATTTATTATTTTCTATATAGAAAAGTATAAGATATAGAGGATAGATATATATAAATATGTTTTTTAGAGAAATAATATTATAATAACCACAAAACAATTACAAAATCTCCACAGGAAATGAAGGGG
>CAZZGN010000012.1:0-20121 GCA_964654165.1 uncultured Methanosarcinales archaeon
TTCTTCTTTTTCATAGCTTTTTGAAGGTTTTTTATTCTCATATGTTTAAAATAAAAAAAGAAATATATAAATAGTACGGTTTCTGAAGAGATTCCATGCTCAAAAGATTCAACAAGATGAACAGACACAAGCGAATTTGGTTTGCTTTATTGATAGGTTTTGCAGTTATTGCTTTCTGGAGAGGTGCATGGGGGATATTAGATTTATACCTTCTACCAAATAATGTAGAACTAAGCATGTGGTTGTCATTAGCTATAGGATTAATAATATTGTTTGCAACACATTATGCGACAAAAGAGCTTACATAATATCCAGATAGTCAAATTTATATATGAGTAAAGTATAATTTATAGAATGATATTCAAAAAATCACTAATGTTATTGTTTCTGTTTGGTATATTAATCTTAGTCTTAGGATGTTCAGCTAAGGAAGTTACAAAGAATGAGACTGAAGAACAGGAATACGAGATGGGAACGACAGATTTTACAGAGATCATAGATGGGGAGTTTTTAGAAACAGTCTATCCTTCATTAGAAGTCTCAGGCAAAGCTTATGGCGATTTTAATGAGGGGAAGTACCATAGTGTTACTTTAGTATCAGATTTTAACAATAAGGGCCCGGACTTGAAGGTTGAGATAGTGGTATTTGAATATTCTTCTAAGAAAGAATCATTAGAACCATACAAAGAAACTATATCTTTTCTATCTAATGATTCTGAACTTATAACAAGAGAAACTTCTGAAAAAGGGGAAGAGTCTGTTTTTAGAGCGGAATCAGAGGGAATTATTTATACAAAACTCTTCTCACACTACATCAATTATGGGACTCAAATAATCATAAGTTCTTCGAATAAATCAATAAATACACTAGATCTTATTAAAGGGATAAATGAAGCTATATTAAAAGAAATATAAAAATAGACTTAATTTTGACTTAAGGATAAGCTTCTTCGATCAACTTGCTTTTATTTTCCATCAATTTTCTTATTGGAGATAATAATTTATCAATTTCTTTTCCCAAAGCCTGCTTTACATCCATAGGGTGGACTTTTTTATTAACAAAATCTTTCTCAAGTTCTTCATATGTCTTATACTTAAGATTCCCGCCCCATTTCTCAGGTCTTTCTATTAAGAATTCTCCACTATTATCAGTTTTGATTATCATAAGGACATGCTTAATGAAAGCAAGAACACCATTCCCTTCCACTTTTCCTTCAGGACAGAAAGCTTTATTTAACTTCTTTCCAATCGTCTTCTCATCATCAAGAAGATCAATCTTAGACAAAGGATCAGAAGCACTCATTTTCTCTCCAATCAAACCAGGCAAGATAGGCGTCATAACTTCAACCCTTCTTTTATATCCTAATTTAGGTAAATACTCCCGAGCAAACATCAATATCTTCCTCTGATCCACACCACCATATTGTATGTCAACATTAAGATATTCCTCATCTAATGCTTGGAAGATTGGATACAATAACCCAGATAATTTTGGATTGTCAGATTGCTTCACAACTTCAGAGCCTGCTTTTTTGCAGTCATGTATAGAACTTTCGGTTGCCATTTTAAGAACATCGAAAAAATACTTTTCACTTTTTTGAAAATCAGATCCTTTTACAATTTCAAAATTCTTTATATCTGCTCCAATTGATTTAAACATAGCCGGCACAACCAAGTTATAATATTCATATCTCTTGTCTAATAATTTCCAAGGAGTATTATCAAGAGCACCGTGCAAATCAGCTAATAACAACTTAACCTTAAAACCAGCCTTAAGGAAATCAGCTAATTTCAATACCCATAAAAAATAAGCTACGTGAGGCCTACCAGTAACTGCTGTACCCAAATATACTGCTGGCTCTTTCTTCTTAAGAAGCTCTCTTAATTCTTCTTCTGTTACAATCTCCTGAGTGTTTCTTTTTATTAGCTCAAATCTCTCTTCTATGTTCATAATCTCCACCTAAGAAACAGAGATATATTCAATAATATATATACTTTACCAAGCAAAACATTTAAATACTACTACATCCACCGATATGACTATACAAGAGGTATAAATCTATCATATCGGGTGAATTTCATGGTTGAAGAAGAAGAGAAAAAATTTTCAAAACAACTCATCGGTAAGACGGTTGTTTCCAAAACAGGCAAGAGATTCGGTGAAGTAGGGGACTTAGTCTTCGAAACAAGGTCTGGAGAGCTTATACATCTGATTCTTGTTAATCCTACAAGTTATACTCAGAAGTTAGAACTGGAAAAAGATAAAGAAGGCAATATCTTAATCCCATTCTCAGCAGTAATTGCTATTGGCGACTTCATGGTCATAGCTGAAGAAGATATTATTTAATTTCTTTTTTCAATTACCTTTATATATCATTAATTCTCCCCCGAAAGTATGGAAAGCACGATTTGGACTGAGAAATATCGTCCACAAAAATTTGGAGAGGTTAAAGGCCAGATAGGGATAGTCAAGAGGACAAAAGCTTTTGTTGAAAAACAGAACATGCCCCATTTGATGTTTGCAGGTCCTGCAGGCGTTGGTAAATCTACATTAGCACTAGTCATAGCCAAACAGCTATTCGGAGATACATGGCATCAGAACTTTCTTGAATTAAATGCATCTGATGAACGTGGAATTGATGTTGTAAGAACCAAAGTCAAAGATTTCGCAAGAACCAGATCCATAGGAGAGGTCCCTTTCAAAATAATTTTCCTTGATGAATGCGACGCTTTAACGAGAGATGCACAGCAAGCATTAAGACGTACTATGGAAAATTACACAGCAACTACAAGATTTATTCTTAGCTGTAATTATAGTTCAAAAATAATTGATCCAATTCAATCAAGATGCACATTATTCAGATTCAGGCCTTTAGAAAAAGAAGAGATATTCAAAATCATAGACAAAATAGCAAAAGAAGAAAAATTAAAATTAAATGATGAAACTAAACAAGCTTTATTTGATGTAAGCAACGGAGACTGCAGAAGAGTTGAAAACATTCTCCAAAGTTGTGCAGTTGTAGATTCTAATATCACTCCTTCTTCAGTACATTCTATTGCAAGTGTGGCTAAACCAAAAGAAGTCAAAGAAACTTTGGACTTAGCAATAAATAAAAAATTCATTGAAGCAAGAAACAAACTTCTAGACATAATGTTAAAATATGGTTTATCTGGATTAGATATTATAAAACAAATTCAATCTGAGATTTGGAATTTAGATATTGAAGAAAGAGACAAAGCTGATTTGGTTGAAAAATGCGGAGAAGCTGAGTTTAGATTAAGTGAAGGCAGTGATGAATATGTTCAACTAGAAGCTTTGTTAGCTCAGTTTACAAAATATAATAAGAAATAATTAAGAGTAATTCGTTTCTGTATCGTTCATTATCTTCAAAATTTCATCTTTTGCAAGAGTATAATCTATACATCCTTCCCCATTCTGAATCATATCTCCTTCTTCAAGTTTGAATTTTCCCATCAGGCTTATGACTCTATCTACCAACCGGCCTTCCGAGAAAGGATTCATTACAACCTCAGCAGTCTTATAATGTCCTTCGATTAATCCATCTTTCACATTTAGAATCCAATAACATAATCCCAACTTTCCAGGGTGAAAAGAAATCCCATGGAAATATTCTGGTTTTTCGTTCATTCTCTAAAGGAAAGACAAATGATATTTAAATTTTGCTACTATTAAAAGAAAAAATAAAAAACCCTAATTGGGTTCGTTTCTAATTCTAACCGTTCTTTGAATCAGGTCTTTATATTTATACGAAAGTTCAAGTGTGACTTGCTTCGTAAATAGGGTTCCATCAGCTAGTTCATTAGACCTGCATGTTACAGAAGTTTTTCCATCATTGAACCTTGCAATTTCTGGATTACCAGCACTTGAGCAAGTAAATTCAATACCATTTCCTTCTCCTTCTGTGAGCTCAAATTTCAATTGGTCGTATAGATTACTGAATGTTCCATTAGGCGAAGCAACATCTCCTCCCCCCACATTTTCAATATCAAACCTCAAACCAATTCTTTTTGATCCAGATGGTTCTTGTGTAACTGTTGCAACGATAATCGGAGCACCTGAACTGAAAACTTCTTTTGTTTCCTGTAATTCACATACACTTTCATCTTGGAAGTCATATTTGAAGCATACTTTCGGAACTGCCGCATGTGTTTTATACAAATACACTACACTTGCAAAGAAATCTGCATCATAAAACAAACCAGTCATATCCGTTAATTTTGCTGTTCCGAAATTAATAGTTTCTTCTCCTCCTTGTTGATTGAGTTCAGAAATTTTTTCCAGAACATCTTCATTCTCTTTTTCAGGATCAGCAATATTGAATAACTGTGTGTCAATTCCTTGAATTGTAACAGTTAAATCTCCAATTGCAATAGCTTCCTCCCCTTTATTTTTAACAGTAACCTCTACAGGGAATTCATTATCAACCCAAACACTTTCTATTCCCTCATCTTCCATTCCCATCTGTTCAAATTCAGCAATAACTCCTTGCGTTCCACCGTAGAACGTTGGAGGGGTAGTTGTACTCCCTCCTCCAGTATCATTGCAACCCATAACAAACAACATGGCAATAACGCCAATTATTAGCAAAGCTTTACGAATCATTTTGATAACCTCCTAATCATACCCTCTTATTTGAATATTTTTTCTTATATAGTCTTTGTACGCATATCCTAATTTTACTTCTACAGGTGTTGTAAAAGCAGTTGTTCCACCAATTGGTGCAGTACAACTTACTCTTCCAAACCCATTGTTTAGTTTAATTCTTCCATTTGGTGTACAATCTGTCATAACCATCGTTCCAAGTTTTGCGTAATCCATATACACAACATCTATGTCTGCAGGAGAAAATCCTGTTGGACACTTACCATCAAAATATGCATAAGGATCTACGATTGTTCCGCCACCAACGTTGTTTATTGTAAATGTTAATCTTATACTATCCCTCATATTCACGACATTAACATGCGAAACAGAAACTGGTGCTCCCTGGCCACCACCAAATGATGCATCCTGTGTAATACATGGTTTGTCAGAATATGTTCTGTGTGGTTCAGGGTCAACACAAATTTTTGTAGATGCAAGAGTTTCATACAAATAACATGCATATACAACTAATGGAATTTCATATGTAGTTAATCCTTGAACATTAGCAAAACTTATTTCTCCTGAATTAAATTCAAGAATTTCATATCCGCCTTCTCTATTGAATTGGTTTTTTGCTTCATCTATAGTAAAAGGATAAGGTGTGCCGTAAGATGGTAAATTTCCAGGCGGGTAACTGCCTAAATTATTGTTTATTATATTAGGATCAAATCCAGTTATGTAAAGTTCTGCATCCCATATAGGCGATGTGCCTCTGTTGAATAATTCTACAGATATGGGGAGTATGTCATGTTCATAAACAATGTAAGGGGGATTTCCATCAAGTAATCTCATTTCCAGTCCTTGTGAACCTGTTCTAAAATTTACGTCCCCTTCTTCAGTCCTTGCATTCCCTGCACAACCTGAAACGAAAACTAACAGAACCAATACAACTATTACAAATATGTTTCGAGACCTCATTATGATGCTCTCACCAGTACTGACTAGTGAATCTCTTTTATTTAAAGGTTTCGTTTGTTTCCCTCTAATCTTTATCCAAGACTTTTTTGTATTGTAAATTCCTTAGAAATAGAGAAAGCATACCCATACAACAAATCCACTTCAAGTATTGAAGAGTATGCGCTTCCAGTATCTTCCAATCCTCCAATTAAGTTGCACATAGTCTTTGTTCTTCCTTCACTGTTTATTTTTACAGGATTAGGATAACATGAAAGCGGTTTGCTTGCAACTTTTGCCGAAACATCAACTGTACCAAATTCACTTTTTGAGAAATCTTCAGGTCCGCAGTATTTTTCCACACTTAAAAAGTCAATTACATTCCCTCCTCCCACATTTTCTATTGTTATCTCAAAGGTAGGTATGACCAAAGAAGGGTCATCTCTATCCCTAACTATACTCTCGCTGACATACGTGACTGCTACAGGTGCGCCCTGTCCCGAAAAACTTTTATCTTCCACATAACACGGTTTTTCTCCTTCAAGGAGATTATAAACATCTGGATCTATGCAAATGTTTGAAGACAACCTAGTTTCATATTCATAGCACGCACTAACAACAATTTGTGTATCATGTATCTTACTTAATTTATCAAGCTTTTTTGTTTTAAAATAGAACATTTTGACTCTTTCTTCTCCTTCCGGATTATATACAGATCTTCCCATTAAAAGCAAATTAAGATCGTCTCCCTGTATTTTTTCTAGGTAATCCTCTTCGTAAGAAAATACCATGACACCTCTGTTTATGTCAGAGGCACCGTAATTTTTTACAAGAATGCCAACAGGGATTTCCTGCAGCTCATAAACAAAATAAGGTGGTGCATTCAATAAAAATTCCATATATAATCCCTCAGAACCATAATATGGGTCATAAAAATCACCACCACCATAACAACCTATAACAAACAAAAAAATAATGACAGCGATAAGATATTTCATAATTTTTCTTCCTATTTTGTTTTATATAAAGCTTACGGCCTTTCCTTCACATAGAAAGTTTTGTAAGATGTTGCAACGTAATCATAGTCTACTATAACTCTTATGTATTTTGTAGAAATGGGAGAATCTCCAATGATGTCTGCGTAACTATACATGCCACATCTAATCGTTTGGAATTTTTCAACACTGCCCAGTTTCTTTTTGGCATCATCTACCAATTCATAAAACCTGCAGTTGTCACAATCCGTCTCACAATCATCATTGCCTTCACACCTTTTTATGCACCCGTCTGACTTTGCATCAGTCATATTATGGTCACATTCCCTTAATATAATTCCAAATGGAACTTGAATTTCAAGATCATTAATCTTCTTCACTTTTCCTTCCCATCTATTTTCTACAGTTATGCCAAGAACTGACATTCTTTCTCCACTTTTTTTAATAGGGATGGGTTGTTCATATGTCGTACCAATGCCTAATTTTATTGGGCCGTTAGTAAATACTGCCGTAGGGTCTCTGTCCCTAATCCCATATTCATCAAGCGGGTCAATATTTTGTCTTCTTAATGTCCTTAGTCTGTCAACACCCATGAAATATGCTTTATTATATCCTAAGGTCTGGAAATTGTAATCTGCCCAAAAGGTTATTTTTGCGACCCCTTTAGGGAGACTGCTAAATTTACAATCATAATCTAATTGTTCAAATGAATATATTTCATATTCTTCATCTTTACTTACTCTGTTTTCATCACCAAGAGTGGAATTACAACCAATTTTTACTGGTATAACATCTTCCAATGCTTTTCCTCTTACTGTTATCCAAAATGTAGCTTCTTCTCCAGCAATCATCAAAGGATCTGCGGATTGTAAATCCTCGAGGTATATTCCCAGCCGGGTATCTTTCTCACCTTCCTCTACCTGCCCTTCAAAATACCCACCAGTGGCATATGCAACTTGCTTATCCATGAAATTGCTCCACATTTCAGCAGGGTTGAATTTTTTTGCTGATTCAATAACTCCAGCGGTCGATTTGGCTATGTCTTCAACTATATCTTTAAATGTTTTTGGACCAACTAAACCACTATCTCCAAGAACATAGGGGGCAAAAAGATACAAAACAACACCTATCAATAATAATATCATAAGAAATTGAATAACAGGATTTCCTTTAACAAAATCTGACCTAAGAATCAGAATAATCCCTACAATAATTGCTGCTGGAATTAAAAAACTTGGATACATAAAAAATATTATTGCAAGAAATATAGCGGCTATAAACCAAGTCAATAAACCTCTCAACATCCTATGTTGCATGCCGTCACTTACACCATTTCTTACAGCACTAAATCCATTTTTAATATTTCTTCCAATTACAGAAGATACATTTTTCATAGAATCTGCAAAGTTACTTCCTTTAAATTTATTATAATGACCTTTTGCTTTACCAAGAAATCCTTTAATCGCTGCACCTCTGCCTCCTGGCCTACCTTCTGGACTATCTTCCATTTTAATGCAGCAAGAACTTAACTGCCCACCTCTTCAATCTCATTCTATGGGAGTTATCTCAACAATCAGCCTGGCCACATCAACCATACTCCCTCTAGGTTCAAGCTTGACCCAATTATCATCTTCTCTTAACACGTCCAACGCGACTGATCTTTCATACTTTTCATTATATGTGCTTATATATTTCTTGTGTCCGTTGACGGTCATAATAATCCTATATTCTTCATCCCCTACATACTCTTCGTAATCGGGATCGTAAATTCCTTTAACATTTTCATCCACAAATTCTACTTTTATCGTAAGATTTGCATCGTCATCTTCAATCCATTCAAGTTCTTCTTCCTTGATATCAAAGTAATACACAGGATAAGTTATATCTCTTAAATCTGTTCTGATTTCAACAAGATCAATCATATAAGTCCCCCCATCAGTATTAAATGTGAGGAGGTTTTCTCCTTTTTCAAGATATGCAGGTGCAAACTCAATCACATTAAGAAGCTGACAATCAGGAACCCCATAATACAGCTCTCTCGAATTAAGCATTATCTGAAGCATGCCTGCTGTTGCTTGATTGCAATCGGGACTGAATTTTAGCCTTGCTCTTTCTGCATTGTAAAACTCACTATTTGTAACGTAAAACATATTTCTGCTCTTTTGTTTTGAAATGTCAGTTATGTCGCCAATTATTTTCATATTTTCTATTTGGTATTCATTTGTCTTCCAGAATTTCCAACCAACTGACGATATGCTGAATTCTAACCTATTAGTTCTGGCAAGCATGCCGTCTGGCAGTTCAATTGGATCAGGATTGAAGGTATCAAGGTCTTTCTCATATATGATGTTCCCGTTTAACTTAATTGTTAATATTCCATCATGTTTGTAAGAGTTGAATGCAAGGAAAACATCTTCAGTGTTTTCTAAGTCCATTACTTCAAATACTTCTGTGTGGAACTTTTTCGTCATGACATTATTTTTCAATACAAAGGGGTTATATCCTTCAATTTCTGCTGAATCAGTAGTCTTGAAAAGCATGAAGCTTGTAATCTCATGAGAACATTCCTTCCCCCTACAATCAGTTATATCTAAGACATCTAGTCTTCCAGGGCTTTCACTTAAAATCAATCTATATTCAGTATCGTTATCATTATTATTTGTTTTATTATTATCATCGTATGGGTCAAGATCATCGTCAAGAAGTTCCTCTCTTATGTCTGCAGGAAGAAATAATACATATAATATTATGAAAAGTCCAACCAGAGCTACAAGGGCGGCTGCACCACCAGCTGATTTGGCCTTCCTAGTTCTGATTCTCATGAATATTTCTCAGGATTCCTCTATTTATATTATTTTCTATTTCAGAACTGATAAAACGATAGAAACTATGTTCTTAGGAACATATCCCTTTTGTCCTTTGTCATCTCAGATACGTTTTTTAATATGTTTTTGTCGTATTCTTTCTGCTCAATTTTTCTTCTTGCCATGACAATTTTTTGCACATCAATTGCCTTTTCAAGAAGAAATTCGCTGTTTTCCGTTCCAATTCCCTTTGTCAGATTCATGAATGATGGAATATCTTCTGTTATGTTTCCATAAAGATATGCATTTACCCCAATAACCTTGCCTGTGAATATAGAGGTATTAATTGCGGTTTTTGTATTATCTCCAATTACACATCCAAGAATTTGCTCTCCTGTATCCACTTTATTTCCTTTACCATCGATTACTTTTATTTTTCCATAAGTATTCTTTAAATCACTATTTGTTGTTCCTGCACCTAAATTAACCCAGCTTCCAACAAAAGAATTGCCTAAAAAACCATGATGCTGTTTATTAGAATAATCCATAATCACACTACCTTCAACTTCTCCGCCAATCTTGCAAACATTTCCAATAGCAACATTGTCCTTTATAGACGCATGATCTTTTATTACTGTATTTTTCCCCACATAAACTGGACCTTTTATGTAGCTGAAAGGTAGAATTTTGCATCCATCATCAAGAACAACATTACCTTCTTCTGTGTCAAATACAACATTTTCACTAATAACAACATCTTTTCCCGTAGAAACACCTTTTTTTAGTTCTTTAAAAGACTTTGATTTTAACTCAAGATTTTCTTTACATAATTTCTTATTCCATATAATAATTTGATGAGGATATTCTATTAAATCTAATTCTCCTTCAATATTTTTCATATTTTTTAAAGATGGAACAGCTGAGGCATCGATGATTATCACATTTTCACTAAGTTTTTCATTTTTAATCTTTACACTTTCAGAAATATAATCTCTAACTTTATACCCGATTTTTGCATTTGGGAAATGTTCCTTAATCATAGAATACAAAGTATATCCCCCAATAAGAATATCAAATGCAGGTCTTGTTAGTGCAATTGGATAAAGTTTTTCAACATCCTTCTCAACAATCATGATTTCCATTTTATTCCACCGTAACTGATTTTGCAAGATTTCTTGGTTTGTCTATTTCACAATTTCTTTTCTTCGCAATTAAGTAAGCCATCATTTGCAATGGCAGTACTGATAAAAAAGGGGTTAAAGATCCTAGTGTATTAGGGATGTAAACTACATGATCTGCGAGTTTTTTTATTTTCTCATCTTTTTTAGTTGCCACTGCTATAACAACTCCCTTTCTTGCCCTAACTTCTTGTATGTTTGAAATTACTTTCTCATAAGAATCATCTTTTACACATATGAATACAGAAGGCATTTCTTTGTCTATTAAAGCTATAGGACCATGTTTCATCTCTGCAGCAGGATATCCTTCAGCATGAATATAACTTATCTCTTTAAGTTTCAATGCACCTTCTAGTGCTATTGGATAATTCACACCCCTGCCCAAAAATAAAGAATTGTTCTTTGAATAATGTTTTTTTACTATTTTCAATACATCTTTCTGCTCTTTCAATACTTCTTCCATCATATCTGGCATCTTTTCGATTTCTCTTAGTTTTTTAGCTATAGCACCTTTTGTAAGAGTTTTTTTAACAGATGCAAAAAATAATGATAATAACAATAATACAGATAATTGTGTTGTGAACGCTTTTGTTGAAGCAACTCCTATTTCAGGACCTGCCCTTGTATACAATCCGATATCACTTATACGATCTATAGTGCTTCCAACAACATTACATAAGGAAATAACTTTAGCTCCTCTTCCTTTTGCTTCTTTTATTGCAGCAATTGTATCAGCCGTCTCACCACTTTGGCTTATAGCTATAACAACCGTTCCCTTTTCTATTAACGGGTCTCTGTACCTAAACTCTGATGCATATTCTACTTCAACAGATATCTTCGAGAAGGATTCAAACCAATATTCACTAACTAATCCTGCATGCCATGATGTTCCGCATGCAATGATGATTATTTTTTTTATTTTGTCAATGTTTTTTATAGCATTTCCATTTAGATACTCATTAAACCTTAATTTTCCATTTTTTAAGTAACTGTCAACAGTTTCCTTAACAACTTTTGGCTGTTCGTATATTTCTTTAAGCATGAAGTGTTCATATTTTCCTTTCATTGCTTTTTCTACATCAAGATCTGTCTTTTTTATTTGTTTCTTTATCTCTTTACCATTAAAATTATAGAATTTAACCTTGTCATCAATAACGACAAGGTCTTTATCATCCATGAATATGATTTCTTTTGTGTAAGGGAGGAATGAAGGTATATCCGAGGCAATGTATGTTTCGTCTTTTTTTACCCCGATAACTAATGGGCTTCCGTTTCTAGCAGCAATAATAACATCACTTTCTTTGTCTATTGCAACAAATGCGAAATTCCCTTCAAGCATTTTTACAATTTTCTGTACAGATTTCACAAAACCAAGGTTTTTATATTCATATATCAATTTTGGAATGATTTCAGAGTCAGTTTCAGAATAAAATCTCTTATCTTTTATTTTTTTCTTCAGAGCTTCATAATTTTCAATTATCCCATTGTGAACAACATAAAATCTTCCAGATGAATCGTGATGAGGATGTGAATTCTTTTTTGTTACTTTCCCATGTGTTGCCCAACGAGTATGCCCGATACCTATTCTTGAATTGGAGGGTTTTTGTTTCTTTGCATCAGATATCTTACCAACATGCTTCTCAACAATTATTTTTTTGTCTTCTTTAACGGCAATACCCCATGAATCATAGCCCCTATATTCTAATGCTTTGAGGCCATCGATAATCTTTCCTTTGCAGTTTTCCTTTCCTTTATATCCAAATATTCCGCACATAGTATCCCTCATATTTTATTAAGTAGTTCAGGCAAATCCTCATAATTATTTATTGAATAATCAGCCCTGTTATCCTTCTGACCGAAGCAAATGGTTGCTGCACCCAAGGCTTTAGCTATTTTTAGATCTTTTTCATAATTATCTCCAATAACCAAGCATTCATTCGGCTCTATATTAAATTTTGAAAATACTTTTTCGTAATATTCTTTTGATGGTTTCATCTCGCCAATTTTATCAGAAGTTATGATTGTATCAAACTTCCCATCGATTTTAAACTTCTTGAGTTTAGGAAGAGTAAGATCAGAACCATCTTCACTCATTATCGCAAGTTTATATTTTGATAGAGAAGGAAGTATGTTTTTCAAACCAGGCATGATTTCTATATTGTTTATGAGTGTTTTCATAAATACATCAAACCCTCCAGTCACACCATTGAACTTATTCTTTTTAGCAAGTAGGTTGTACGAGTATTTCCTTGTCCTCTTCTTAGGATCTTTGTTGTTAATTAATAACTTGACAATTTCTTTCCATTCATTATACAATTCTTCCGCTTTTTTGTTAATTTGTTTTGAAAAGAATTTCATAGCTTCCATATCAGCTTTCTTCGCTACGTTTTTTGTTGCATAAATCGTATTATCGGCGTCAAACAATATAGCTCTTATTAATTTATCACTTACAATGTCTTTCGTGATTATTTTTTTCGGAAAAACCATCTTACCAGGCAATGATTTGAGATTATCCATAATCATTACCCCCTTTCCTGTGAAAATTCCCGCTTTCTTTATTGTAGGATCGACATATCTTCCCTTCACATACATCTTTATTTCTTTCCCTTCAACAATAGTTCTAAAATTATCTCCAATCATGTTATCTCTTCCAATTACACTTGCTTCGATAAGGCAATTTTTCCCTATCTTGCTTCCTTCCATAATGAACGAGTTTTTTATTACACTCCCCTTTCCTATAACTCCATTTACAGAACTATAACCTTCAATAATTACATTTTCTCCAATAACTGCATCAGGACACACATATGAATCTGAGCTTATCTTTACATTTTTTGCTATATTTCTGCTTTCTACATCTGCTCCAAATCTTTCTACAAGTAATTTATTTGTTTCGAGTATGTTCCAAGCTCTTCCCAAATCAAGTCTTTTTGCGTCTGTTACCCAATAACTGGCCTTACCACCAGCGCTTAACACATGCTGTGGTGGAGGAACTTCTTTCTCAAACATATCTTTCTCTAGTCCTTTAAAGAAAAATTCAGAATTGAGGATACTTAATCCAACATAAGCTTTGTTAGAAGGAACAGTATCTTTTGGCTTTTCAATTATCTCAACAGCTTTACCTTTTTCAAATCTCACCATCCCATATTCATGGGGATTTTTTTCTTCCAATCTTAATGTAATGACGGCATCACTTTTTTCATTTTTGTATATTTCCAATATACTCTTTACTTCATCTTTTGATGAAATGCTATCCCCATATTTGAGAAGAAAATCACAGTCTTTCAAGTATTTCTTTGCTGAAAGAATTGCATTGCTAGGTCCCTTCTGCTCTTTCTGTAGAATAAACTTTATCCCGCGGCCTTTAAAATGATTTTTTATCTGCCCAATATTAGATTTGTTGCATATAATTATGATATCTTCAATTCCATTTCTTAAACATTCATCTACATGGTATTCAAGCAATGGTTTTCCTAAAAAAGGAATCATGATTTTAGATTCAGAAAATGAAAAGGGTCTCATCCTCTTTCCATCTCCAGCAGCTAATATGACTGACTTTAATTTTTCTTTTTTCTTTACAAGAGACAAAATAACCTTCACTGTCTTTAATGAATCATGTCTTATACTGCTTACCTTATTCCATTCCTTTTCTTTCATCTCTTTCTTCAAAATATCTTTTTCTATTACTTCAATACCAAGTTTTTTTATCATATTTACATCGGTTTTTATAAGATATCCTCCTTCTTTTTCATACTCTTTCATTATTTTCTTTGAAGGAATATTATTATTAAGAAGTACATAATCTATAGAATCACCACTATACTTCATAATCTCTTCTACATGCCTGACAGTGTCGTAATTGTCAGTCTGTCCGGCTTGCGTAATCATATTACAAACAAATATCTTTTTTGCTTTTGATTCACTGACTGCTTTTCTTAAATTAGGCAATAAGAAATGTACTAATATGCTTGTGTATAAGCTTCCAGGTCCAATAACAATGACATCAGCTTTTTTTATCGCAGAGATAACTTCTTTCGGGGCTTTTGCTTCTTTATCCTTCATAAAAAGTCTCTTTATAGGGGCTTTATTTGGGGTTCTAACGTTAAGCTCTTCTTCAACGATGGAACCATCTTCCAATTCAGCGCAAACATGAGTATTGCTTAATGTCGAAGGCAAGACTTTTCCCTTAATCTTCAAAATTTTCCCTGCTTCTTTAACAGCAGAGAACATATCTCCTTTAACCTTTGAAAGAGCCGTTAGAAAGAGATTTCCAAAACTCATCCCTTCATAGTCTCCCTTTTCAAATCTGTACTGAAACAAATCTCTCAAGAGTGTTTCAGATTCAGATAAAGCAACTATGCAATTTCTTAAATCTCCTGGTGCAAAAATATCAAAATTTTTCCTTATTATCCCTGTGGACCTTCCAGAATCTGTAACAGCGACGACAGCAGTAATATTACAGTCAAATTGTTTCAATCCTCTAAGTATCTCTGACTGTCCACCACCTCCACCTATACATACAACGTTAATTGCCATGTGTTCTTGTGTGTTGGACAAGTATTAATACTTTATTAAAAAATATCCTATAATATAATTTAAAAAAAGTCAGAAAACACCTTGAAAAGAGAATATAAGAAGTATTAATATCTCATAAAAAGAAATAAGGAAGATTAAGCCTTCAAATACATATTAAAGTCCTATTCTGTCATAAAAACTAGAGTACCATTATAGAATTCTATAAGAATATTATAAGATTTCTTATAATAATAAAAAAATATATAAACAACTAAAATATATTAGCATTATGCCAGATACGTTTATTGTAAGAGAAGGAGAAAATGGAAAAGAATATTCTAAATCACTTCTTCTCGATGATCCGTCATCGCTGAAGCTCATAAATCATGAAGTAAGGATAAAAATTCTCGAACTTCTTTCAAAAAAACCAATGTATGCTGCAGAAGTAGCTAGAGAATTAAAGATGCATGAACAGAAAGTTTACTATCATATTAAGCAGTTGATTAATGCTGGTGTGTTAGATGTTGTAGAGAGAGAAGAGATTAGAGGAACAGTTGCTAAGAAATATGCTCCAAATAGTCTCAATTTCACAGTGTCATTAGGCGGAGAATGGAACCCTTTATCACAAATAAACAAACCAGATATGGATTCAAAACTATCATCATTTCTTGAAGGGTTTATGGACAACAATCAGATGAATTTCCGTTTCGTCGTCGGTAGCCCTGATCCGCATGGAGAGTTTAAAGCATATTCAAGAGATGGTCATTATGCTGTTGATCTCTCCCTCTTTATAGGGAACCTTGCTAAACTTTCAGATAAGTTCTCAGTCATGCTTGATGTAGATGTCAAGAAGGAAAAAGAACAGGGAAATAACCTAATACTCGTAGGGGGTCCTGTAACTAACACCATCGTCGCTGAGGTAAATGACCTCCTTCCAATAAAATTTAGCGATAGCAGGCCATGGGGCATTAAAAGCACAAGAACATCAAAAGAGTACACAGACGACACAATTGGCTTAATAGCTAAAATACCGAATCCTTTCAACGACAAGAACAGTATAATCGTCCTCGCTGGTATAAGGTTTATAGGCACAAAAGCGGCTGTATTAGCTCTTACGAGGCATTACAAGCAGCTTCTCAAGACATATACAGGCCAGAGAAGCTGGGCAGCCATTGTACAGGGATTTGACATGGATGGAGACGGAAAAATTGACAATATTGAAATACTAGAATAGGTGCAAAAAATGAGGTTTATCGACGATAAAAATATCAAAAAATGTAAGGAAAAAGGCTTAATTTCATGGTGCCTATCCCTTTATCCTCACTTTTTCATATGTAATATTTATAAAAGGTGGTATAAATGTTGAATCTTTTCAGAAAACCAAAAAATGAGGTAATGAGGCTAAGCAGACATCTAAACTTTGCCTTCTCTAAGCTAGACGGTGACGTAGCTAAAGTCCAGCAGTGGATAACACATCTCCACGAGAAAAACACACACCTGGAGCGATCACACAGCACTCATTTAGATGTCACAAAAAGGGAATTGTCGACGATAAACAAATGGATTCACCACTTAAACAACCACAATCTTGAGCTCCAGAAGTACCTAAAAGAGCTTACAAATCATCTGATATCCCTTCAGAACAAAGATACTGAGCTTCTCGAGAGAATCCATATTCTTGAGAAGGAAAGCCAAGGACATTCAAGGACATTACAAAGGACAAGTCAAGGACAAGTCAAGGACATGTCCTTAGAGCAAAAAAGAGAAGAAATGCCTAAAAAACAAGAGAAAATTGTATCAATAAACAAATCTACATTAAACGGAGCACAGTTAGAATTACTAAATGTATTCTATGAAACTGACAGACCATTGAGCTATAAAGAACTCGCTAATATAGTCGGTAAAAAAGAAAAAAGTATAAGAAATTTAATTTATGAGATAAGAGAAAAAGGAATAAAAGTAAAAAACAGATTTGTTGGATTAAGAAAAAAAGGATTCTTTTTAACGAAAGAAGAAAAAATACAACTAACAGGAAGATAAGAAGTGTAATGTCCTTGAGGACATGTCCTTATGTCCTTTAAGGACAGGACATTACGGGACATTCAAGGACAAGTCAATTTGTGTTTTTTTAACGCTTTAATCGCATTTTTCACAGAATTCTTAATATCTTTTGAAGTGTCAACAGATTCAACAACATGGCCTTCTTCAACAGCCTCGATAAGGCATGTTTCAAATATCTCGCTGTCAAGGTTTTCTCTAATCTTCTCCTCAAGGTATTTTCTCTCAATAAGCCTTTTCTTGAGTACAGGCAGATCTGTTTTACAGACGAGGCATATAAGGGCATTCTCTTTAGGCACAAAGTGAGATAAATGGCCCTCTACAATCACTGTACCCTCACTTTTTTTAATCCCCTTAACTAAGAGAGAGGTCAATTTTTTCACATCTACAGGGTAAGTTTGCCTTCTTTCGTCAAATTTCTCGAAAAGACTGTGCTTTTTAGCAAAAATAGTCGTGGAAATAACGTCCTTTTTAAGTAAAAGTGAGAGTTCCTTTGCTAATATCGTCTTCCCCGTGCAAGGAATACCTGTGATAAGGATAGCTTTTCCCATCATTTCATACCTGAAAAAGCTCCCAAAGCCGTTTTAAGCCCTTCTGAGAGCGTTTTCCCTTCTTTTGGAGGGTTCATTAACATATCCTTCAGCTTTTCAGAACTGATGAAAACCCCGTTTTTTGGGGTTTCAGAGGAAAAAGTAAGACTTTCATCATACGTTCCAGTCAATATAGTCATGTTGTATCGACTTTTTTTAGAGTAATCTTTATACGTCCCAGATCGCTTTAATCCGGTCAACGTGCCAAATTCACTGCCCAGGAGCCTGTATGCAGCTTCCTCTACACTCTCCCCCAAAGCAAGATTACATAAAAGTGAGTCAAAGTTATCACCATCTCTGACGAGAAAGCGGTCTTTATCGTCTTTTAATAATATAACGGCCCCTCTTCTTGTGAGGTTATAATTTTTAGTTTCTTCTACAGAAGCGATACCCATTGTTTCATCTGCAGGAGAAACAACCTCTGTATACGTGTTTTTTAAAAAAGTGAGAGTTTCACATACCTTTTTATCGTCTATTTTCTTTATAGAATCCCTAATGTTATGCCAACTTATCCTAATCAAATGGCTTTCGGGGCTTAATCTTCCCTCCCAATTACCTATAAGAACAAAAAGTGAGCTTTCATCCTGCTTTAAAATTTCAAATTCCTCTACATGGATCTTCAAAACTTTTTTAACAGCGTCGATAATACTTGTTTTTTTCGTATCGGCAAGTTTTTTCGTAGGGAGTGAGACTTCACCTTTCTCTAGATTTGTTTGAAGAGCTAATTTTCTATCACTATAAACCAAAAAATATCCCTGCACCATAAGTGAGGATTATCTTGTGGAGGTATATAAACTTTTTCAAATTATACGTTTTTTAGGCACTATCATATTAGTTCTTTTTCGTCACCTTTCGATGACTTTTACAGACGAGGAATATTATTATTAAAGAAATTAAAGATATCAAAACAGGTACAATTTCCAACGCTTTTTGGTCAGTTGAAGTATACACAATTGAGAGCATACTCAGAGTTACATTTTGGGTTTATTATTCTTTTCCCTCAAGAATCCGGAACTCTTACGTAAAGATTTCAAAAAGCATTGTATCAGAAGTTACAAAAAAATGGACTGTCTTTTATTTTTCTACGAAGGATTTAATAAAAATTCTCTCTCATTTTTGAAAAACAAAAAC
The DNA here is from genome assembly GCA_964654165.1 of uncultured Methanosarcinales archaeon. Taxonomy (GTDB): domain Archaea; phylum Nanobdellota; class Nanobdellia; order Woesearchaeales; family CAZZGN01; genus CAZZGN01. The sequence goes on from CAZZGN010000012.1 coordinate 18,832, forward strand.
TATATAAAGACGATTTCCATAAAAAATCGCATCGTTACGACGGAGGTCAAATACAATGGCAGAAAAAGTTGTTAAAGTTGGTATAAAAAGAGAAGAAGGATGGCTTTACTTTATCGATAAAAAAGGAGATATCTCGAGGGTAAGAATGGCCAGAGGCGGTAAGAAAAAGAAGAAAACAGTTAAGAAAAAAGCTGTGAAAAAGAAAACAGTTAAGAAAAAAGCTGTGAAAAAGAAGATCGTCAAGAGAAAGGTCGTCAAGAAAAAAGCAAAGAAGAGAAGATAATTACACTCATTGTTTTATTATTTTTCTTTTTTGTTTCTTATTCTTTTTGTCTTTGTAGTCATTCCACGATACTCATAAAAGTATTTATAGAGGTAAAATGATTTTCATCTGAGGTGGTAGAGACATGGGTTTCTTTAAAAAGTTCTTAAACAAAGAAGAAAAACCAATTGCAGGACAGAATTTGGATGAAGCACCTATGCCAGTCCCAGAATCACATGAAGAAGTTCCTTCTGCACCAGCCCCTATGGCATTAAATCTGACATCTCCAGAAAAAAATATTGTTGATGTGCCCCCAGTACATGAGGAAGTTCCAGCTCCACCTGAACATGAGATGGAACATCCAGAACCGAATATTCCAACTCCATCTGGTGAAGAAATATATTCCACTCCCTCAGAAGATTTAACTCTTCCTCCACTTCCAGGACAACAGGGAGAAGAACTGCCAACATTTGCGCAGAAATTTGGAACTCACCCAGAGGGAAATGAAACACCTGCCCCTCCAATTGACGTCAGCGAGCAGGAAAAATCAGTAGACGAACCTTTTGAATCAATACCTTCCAATATGGAAGATTACGAAGAGGACAATCCTTTTAAGGAATCAACAACAGAAAAACATATTGAACATATTGATAAAAAAATAGAAGAGCATTTAGACGATGACTTTTCTTTCACTGGATCAAAATCAGTAGACGAACCGAAGGAAGAGATTAAAGAAGAACTTCCAGAAGAAGAACTTCCAGAAGAAGAACACCCTATACAGGCGGAGTTAGACAAACCTCTGTTCGTTAATATAGAACGGTGTGAAGGGGTATGGGACAGCATAGCTGATATAGGAGCAATAATAAGAAACAGCGACCAAATCGACCATTCTCTTAAAGAAATAGACAGAAAATCTGACAGTGTGTATGCAAAGTGGAAAGGAACATTAGAAATGATAAATTTAAACTTATTTAATATAAACAAGAAAATTTTTGGGTGATATAAATGCAAAAAGCGCCGATTTTTGT
>CAZZGN010000013.1:0-19873 GCA_964654165.1 uncultured Methanosarcinales archaeon
ATTGTTTCTTCATTCCCTGGAATTGGCGGAACTTTGAATAAACCTTTATTAGAAAAATTTGGTTCTGTAAAAAAGATTGTAAATGCCCCTGTAGATAAATTGAAAGAAATTGAGCAGATTGGAAAAGGGAAAGCAGAGAAATTAAGGGAAGTATTTGATAAGGATTATGAAAAATAATATAAACTAGTAAAACATTACTTCTAGTATGGGAACAAGATATATACAAAAAGATATACCTGGTGATGGGTCTGCGGATTTTGATGACTTAGATCTTAAAGAAAACAAACCACCTTTATGTCCTCATTGCATGGGTGGAGAAGTTTATTTCTATCCAAAACAGGAAGAATTCTGCTGTAATAAATGCAGAGCAGTTGTAGAGATAAAAACACCTGATGGATATGAACTTGTTGTTAAGAAGGACTTGAGTCAACCAAAGGATAAACGTGCTAAAAAGAGATAATATTTATAAAGAAACTAAAGAATAAAATAAATATGGTACTCGAACATCTATTCCCAGAGAACTGGCTTGAAAAAAGAGTAGGATATGCTTTTCTTATTGCTGTTGTTTATTCTATAATAGGAATAATCGCTGCAAGATTATTATTCGGTGCTAATTCAGGAATAGTTTCTGTTGTCTTCGTCTCTATACTACTTCTTCCATCATTAAGGAAAATGTTTGCGATGGAAGAGAAAAAGGAAGAGAAAGAAAAGAAATTCAAATTAAGTCACTTAATAACTGACAATTGGGATTTGGTCAAGACTTATTTTGCAATTTTCTTCGGTATATTTTTCACATATTTGTTTTTCTCATTTGTATTGCCTCAACTTGGCATAGATACATTGAATATATTCAAAGAACAATTGTTTCTAGATCCAGGATTAAGAGGGCACGCTTATCAAGTTGATACATTGTGGAGCATATTGGCAAATAACTGGTGGGTTATGGCTGCTTGTTTTTTACTGGGATTATTGACAGGAGATGGCGCAGTATTTTTCATAGCGTGGAATGCTTCAGCGTGGGGAACTATATTCGGATATAGAGCATTAACTGCCGGTATGTTTGATGGAACAAATCCCTGGATTTATTTAATATTATTATTCTTAATTGTGATATGGCACGTAATATTAGAAGGAGGAGCTTATATTCTCGCTGCAATATCGGGTAGTGTTATCTCTCGTGATATAATTTCAAAAGCTTCACAGATAAGAACATTTGTTTCTTATTTTCTATTTGGAGGGGGAATAATTACATTATTGTTTTTCATGATCAGAAGATTCGGAGAGGCTTCATCCGCAATATCAGTAGCATTATTTTTAGGAATGTTATATATGCTGGGTGCAACTTTTAAAGATAAGAAACATAAAGAAGTGTTTACATATAATTTCTGGTTATTTATTATTGCTTTGTTAATATTTATAATCGGTGCAGTAGTTGAAGTTGGAGTTTTGAGTTATTCTGGATTATTAAATAAGATTTATTTAGCTAGTTATTTGTTCGGGAGTTAATTTTTATTTAATAAATTTTTAAAAATTATAGGCATTGCATCATCGATATAATCCACAATCATGTCAATATACTCATTTAAATCATAATCTTTTCCGTGGATTTCTTCATATTCCCCATCATCCATCAAATCTTCTTTTTTATTGTAAGCTAGTTCATTGAAAAGAACTGAATCAAATCCTAATTCTTTAACATAATCTTGATGACGCTTTGAAAAACAGATTATTATATCTTTGTCTTCAAGAAACTTTTTAGTTACTTGCTCATGATTGTAATTTAGGTCATCTATTCCTTTCTCTTTGAGTCTTTCAATTGTCTTTGGGTAAGGTTTAAGTGAAAGATTTGCTTTTGTGCCTGCTGAAGAAACTTCAAACTTTTCTATATTGTGGTCTTTGACATATTTCCTTGCAATAATCTCGCCAGTAAAGCTTCTGAATGTGTTTCCTGAGCATATGAATATTATCTTCATAATGAAATAAAAAAAGAAAGAGTAGTTAAATCTTTCTATGAGTTTTTGATTACTTCTTCTACAAATCTTTGCACCTTTGGTGGTGAATATATACTGAGCTTTTCGGCACATGTATGTACATCTTCCATCAAAGGACCTGTCGAAAAGACCTCCAGATCTACGCCTTTTTCCTTATAAATTTCAGCTATAGCACCTGCCTCAAGACCAGCGTGGATAGATGCAACAACAGCCTCCCCAAATATTTTTACAGACTGTTCTCTTGCAGTTTGTAATAGTCCCGATTCAATTCCGTGCCATGGTGCGATATTACGTGTTATTTTCGTACCGACCCCGTATTTGTCATACATCGTTGCCATTTCATCATAAAGCTTTTTCATATCTTCTTCATAGGTTCCTCTGATTAAATTAACTATATAGACTCCTTCATCATTTGTTTTTAGTACTCCCCACGTATTTGATACGGACGGAAGCTTATCTTTTATTTCCCATTCGAAAACTCCGCTGTGATTTTCGCTGAGCATGTCTATAATCTTATTAGTGATATCACTGTCATATTGTCGGATTAGCCCAACCGGATGTTCCGATATTTTAAATTTAACATTAAGACCAGGACATTCTTTTTGTAACTCTTCACTTGCAGATTCAACCAAACTATTCAACATATTATATTCTTCTTCGTTAGACATAACAAATTTGGCGTCAAAGGATTTTGGGATTTTGTTCATCATTTGATCCTTTCCACCAGATACCTCGACTAGGTGAATCCCACCACTATTTTCTCTTAGCACTTTTAGCAACTTGCCACCTATATAATATGCGTTTCCATTCTCTGACTTCTGTATATCGACACCTGAGTGACCGCCGGGCAATCCTGAAACTTCCAATGAACAATATCGATTACCGGAAGGAAACGAAAAATCTTTATTAGCTTTCAACAAGCCTTCAAAAACAATTCCACCGGCAGACTTGTTATATATTATCCCATCCTCTTCAGAATCTAGATTTATCATCTTAGTTGACATTAGTTTGAAGTTGAGATTTTCTGCACCTTTGAATGTTGACTCTTCCTCAACAGTGAAGATATGCTCAATATTTAATGGAGAATCCATAAGCACAAGAGATGTAGCAATTCCTGCGCCATTATCTGCTCCTAAAGTAGTGCCTCTTGCCTTTACCCAGTCTCCCTCGACATACATCTGTATTGGGTCATTATCAAAATCATGTGTAACTCCATCAGCAACATCCATCACCATGTCCATATGAGATTGCAATGCCATGTAGTTTCCTTCTCCCCGTTGTCTGATTAACAGGTTGCCAACACTATCTACTTCGAATTCATGACCTCTTTGTTTAGCCTGGTCAATCAGATAATCCCTAATCTTACCTTCATTCCCAGAAGATCTTGGGACCTGAGAAAGATTGTAGAAATTTTCCCACCATTTCATTGCCAATTTATCGTTTCCAACTTTTTGAGCTATATCCTCGAGAAATGTATTTGTGTTTGCCATTTTAGACTGTGAATATCTAATTGATATAAATACTTTTCTTTTAGAAACTACTCTCGAGAAGTAAAATCAAAATATTTATATATCCCATGTATATACTCTTAGTAAAAAGAGGTGTGTAGTAGCCCTGCGTATTCTGCAGGTGTTTAGAGGGGATGAAAAAATGAAAGAACAAAGAAACTTATTTTTAATGTCAAACTCAACTGTTAAACATTACAAAGATACTGAAAAAGGTGGATGGCTTGGAGCTTACAAAAAAGAATTCTTAGAATTTATTGAAAAAGCAGAAACAAATAAAATATTATTCGTTCCATATGCAAGACCGGGTGGACGTTCACATAGTCAATATACTTCGGACATTGGAGGAGTGTTCAAAGAACTAGGATTTGATCACTTAGAGTTAACAGGTTTAGATTCAATTGAAAACAAATCAGAGGCAATGGATATTATTAAAGATAAGAGTTATGTAACACTTATTGGTGGGGGAAATACATGGCAATTACTGGCAACAATACAAAAGATGGGTTTGGTTTCATCTTTTGTTCAGGCAATTAATGATGGGAGTTATATGATGGGCATAAGTGCAGGTACAAATATATTTGGCGGTGATATTGCGCCCACAAATGATAAGTATGTCACACATCTTGATTCGACAAGAGGATTTGACTCATTAAATGGAATGAGTATAACCCCCCATTATGAAAATGGTGAATGGTATATAGATGACAATGGAAAGGTAAGACAACACAGTGGAGAGTCAATGAAAGATAGGGCTCAAGAACAATTAAGGTTGAATGATTTAGGTATTGAAAAAATTTTAGGTTTGCCTGTTGGAGCAGCTTTAGAAATTCACGGTGTTGGTGCTGAAATGGTTGGTGGAAGAGACCTATATTTATTTGAAAAAGGAAAAAGAAACGAAGAACCAATGAAAATTACAGAATATGAATTGTTTCTGTTACTCGACCAACAGATAACTAAATAAGGGTTTTTTCAATATATTTTTTTATTCCTTCTATTTGTCTTAACTTTGTTTCTTTGAAAAGATATAATCTAAACTCATTATCTACTCTAACACCTAATTGAGATAGATAATGATTTAATCTTGAATAAAGTTTTCTTCCAGTTGGATCTAAATCTGTTAAAAGAATTATATCTCTATGTTCTTTAGCTATGTCTCCTGCAAACACTGCTAAATTACCTTTAATTTCAATTGTATTTGTTATTCCTAAAGAAGCTAAAGCTTTGATATCTTTCTTACCCTCAACTATTATTAACTTACCCGATTCTTTCAGTTTATCCAATTCTTCTTCCATAACAATAACCCTTATAAACCCCTTATTATTACTTCCTCTTATGGTCATTCACCTCTCAACACTGCTTAAATTTTACAAGCGGCCAGAAATACAGAAAGAAATCTTTCTCAATGCTGAGAGTAGAGAAGTAGCTATAAAATATGAAAAAGGTTTTGGCAAAAGACCCGATACTATCCAATATCCTGCTGATGTTCTTGAGTTTGCAAAGAAGAAAGCCACTTCATTCCACATATCAGAAGAAATCTGGAAGAATCCTATGCAAATAACGACAGGAATGTCGATAAAAGAAACAAATGTATTAAGAAAAGGATGGGATTTAGTATTAGACATTGACGGCATATTTGAGTTTTCTAAAATTGTGACCAAATTAACAATTGAACTATTACAATCTTTCAAAATCAAATCTGTAAGTTGCAAGTTTTCAGGAAATAAGGGATTTCATATTGCGGTTCCCTTTGAAAGTTTTCCAAAAGAAGTGAATGGAATAAAAATTAACGAACTTTTCCCAGAAGCAGCAAGAAGGTTGGCAGCTTATATCTGGACGAGAATAGAACCAAAACTCGCCAAAGAGATAATGAAAAAATACAATATAGAAAAACTTCAAAAATTAACTAAATTAAGTTTTAACGAACTCACTGAAAAAAAAGGAAGGGAAACAAAATTAAAAACAAAAGCATTGGTTGATATTGACACTGTTCTTATATCAAACAGACATTTGTATCGTTCAGTTTATTCTTTTAATGAAAAATCAGGTTTAGTCTCTATACCATTCAACCCAGATAGGGTAATGAAATTCTCAAAGATTGAAGCAAAACCTGAAAATGTTAGAGTAAGCAAATTCAGATTTCTTGACAAAGAAAAAGCTAAGCAAGGAGAATCTAAAAAATTATTTGAAGCCGCATATGACTGGACTTTTGATGAAAATGCATTTAGAAAAGAAGAAATGGAAGAAAGAACTAGAAAGGATAATCCAAAAAGAAATTATGATGCAGATGAATTAGCGGAAGCCATTCCGGAAGAATATTTCCCTCCTTGTATAAAAGTCATCTTTGAAGGATTGAGTGACGGGAAAAAAAGATCCTTGTTCATTCTTGTTAATTTTTTAACGAGTGTTGGATGGGACTATGAAGGGATAGAAGAAAGATTAAAAGAATGGAATGAAAAAAATAATCCACAGCTTAGAGAAGGCATAATAAAAAATCATATCCGTTATCATAAACAAAACAAAAAGAAAGTATTGCCTCCGAATTGTAATAATGAAGCTTATTATCTGAATATTGGAATCTGCAAACCCGATCCATTATGCTCAAGAATAAAAAACCCTGTCAATTATGCAAAAATAAAATTCAAGAGAGCTGGAACAAATTCTAAAAAGAAAAAATCAAGCCCTGTCGTAAACAGAACCGATGACAAGTCCAAGGATAAGATAAGTAAATAATCCTACAACAAAATCTAGCACCCAGATAACCATAGGTGTTAAATCTATAGTCGTGACAAGCCATGCAACTCCTATGATAAGCCATATCAAAAACCCAAATTTTAATCCCTTGACAGCTGCAGTTCCCTTAAGAGAAGTATGAACAACAGAATATACTCCTCCAATTAGAAATCCTGATATGAACGAAGATATGAGGATGGATGTTGGATCAAAGGACATAATCGAATATGGAAAAGTTTCGCTATACCAATTCTGCGTTAGTGGTATCAAACTTACCAGATAGTTGAGAAGCATCAAAAAAAGTCCTGATAGTATTCCAGTGACTAAAATCTTCTTCCAAGGATAATGTATTTTTTTAACTTTTCTCACATTCTTTCTTGATGCCACCGAAAATCACCAAGATATACTTTCTATTACATAGTATTTAAATGTTTTGAGAAAAACTCTCTATTGTAGTTGATTCCACAGATTCAAACATGGATCTTAAACCAAGTTCTACAGAATCTGAAATTTGATGGTGGGTGTAAGGGAAAATTATCCACTTTGTATCACTCCCAGCATGAGGATTTATGAAATACAAACTTAATTTTACATGTGATATCAAATAATTCCAGTTTTTAATTGTCCAGTTAAGATTGTCTTCTGTATTTAACATAACAATAGAGGGATTATCAATATTATGAAGGAGAGAAAAATCAAATTCTCCTGCATCTGGGAATATGAAAAAGGTTTGTGTTTTATCTTTATAAGTCACGACAATTTTATCCTTATGTTTGTCTATTTTCTCTATTTTTTTCGTTATTATATCCTTATGGGTTAAATAACGTTCAAACCACTCAATCATGTGGGCAACAACTTTTTCCATATCGAGAATTCATTAAAAGTGATTTAAATATTTATTGGTGATATATCCATATATAAGGGGATAAAACAAAACCTATTTATATAATGTATACGAGATGGTTAGTATGGATAACGAGCTTGATGATTATATACATGAGCACCTTCAGAAATATGTCAAATATCATCTAGAGAGGGGGTACACTCCTTTATCTTTAAAGAAAGCCCTTACTATATTTGGATACCCTGCAAAGGATGTCGATAAAATAATAAAAAATACAAAAATTGTAGAACATAAGATAGACAAAGGATATAGTGAAAAAGACTTGAAAGGAGAAACATATTACTATTTTAGAGGTGCCTTAGCAGATTATGTGAAAAACCAGAGAAATCATGGTTTTGAAGTAAAAGATATTAAAAATGCCCTCATAAAGTACGGTCATCCAAAATTTCTTATTGAAGATGCTGTAGGCATGACAAAAATGAAGAAATTCAAGATAAACCATACCACTATTTTTACAATAAGCATAATTTTCATACTTCTCTTCATTACAGCAATGAGTCTCACACTAGAAACAACTTTCATGGCAGTGTTCCTTGTCATGTCTCCTGCTCTGATTACAATAATTATTGCAGATTCCGTCACCTCTTACGTCTATAGGAGAAAAGAAATCGTTCCATTGATCTCTGTGGGCATTGTTATTGCGCTATTCATGTTCATATTCCCTGCACTTGAAAACATACAGGCAGATTCGGCCGTATTGCTTGTTCTTAACGCGGTAATTACATTTTTTGCCACTTATTTCTACGCTGCGCTGTACACACATAGGAAAAAATAAATATGAGAGGAGAAGATAGTCTATTATGTTGAATTTCCTTGGTATTGAAAACATTGAATTTGGTGGATTGGGATTAGGTAAATATGCATTTGGAGCCTTAATCTTATTCATATTAATATACTTAGTTAGACCGAAACCAACTGAAAGGATTATACCCTCTTTGATGTTTCTCATAAGTAGAAGGAAGAAGGGGAAATTCAATTCATTTCTCAGGAAAATCTTTAGAGATCCTTTATTTTTCTTCCAATTTCTACTCCTCCTTTTCTTATGTATTGCTGCAATCGAACCCTTCGCCACTTACGAGCATGATATATCCTCAGAAAACACTGTATTAGTTCTTGATGTTTCAGCAAGTATGTATGCAGGGAACAATTTCAAAGAAATGAAAAAAATCGCCAAGGACAGTATGAAAGGAAGCATATCTGCTATTACAATAAAAAAATATCCTGCAGTTTTGTTTGAAGATGAACTGCCTGGAAGGGCTAGAGAAATGATAGATTTGGTACAGCCAAGTGTATCCGCATCAAATATACTTGATGCGATGAAAAAAGCTGAGGAACTAATGGGAAACAAGACTGGGAAAATAGTCGTAATAAGCGATTTTATTGATACAGAAAGTTCGCAAGGGGAAATAGTACAATACAAAAAATATCTGGAAGGAAAGGGAAGGATTGTTGATATGATTGCTCTCAAAAGGGCTGATGACAATATTGGTTTTGTAAGTTCAGAAATATCAAACAATCGTCTTACGCTTGCTGTGAAAAATTACAATAATAAAATTGAAAAACCCAAAGTAAAAGCAGGAGACAAATCTATAGAAATAGAAATTCAACCTCACTCTGTGGAGGTTGTGAAGCTTGATGTTGAGAAAGGATTATCAACAATATCTCTTAACGTAGTTGATGATTTTGATCTTGATAATAAATTTTATATGAATATTCCCACTAACAAAGAAATGAGTGTTCTTCTTATTACAAACAGAAAAGAAAGTTACATTATTGATTTCTTGAGTTCATCTCCTTATATTAATCTCGAAATAAGTGAACCGCCAGATATGCCTTCAATGGAATATGACGCAATTGTGTTCGCTCATGTAGATAAAGAATTAATTCTGAAAAAAATTACAGATGATTTATCCGATTACATAAAGAATGGTGGGGCGCTTATTGTGCACGGTCAGGATAATTTAAACAGTATGGGAATTTCCGATATGCTGCCTGTGGATATTGGTGGAAAGAAAGAAGAAACAGAACCCACAGTTATACAGCATGAAATTACAAAAGATCTAACATTTTCCAAGATTGTAAATTATTGGGAAGCAACGTTGAAAGAAAGTGCTGTATCTGTTGTTAATGCTGAAGGATCTGTTGTTGCATTCTGGCAATATGGCAAAGGCAATGTGATGTATTATGGAATCCCCGAGGATAAAAATGATTTTAAGATATCAGCAAGTTATCCTTTGTTTTGGAACAGGGCATTAAGATTTATTTCAAAGTTCAACGATTTTGACAGTCTTAATAGAAAAAGCTACGAACTAGATTATGATGATAAGGTTGGCTTTATTGAAGCGTCGCATAAAACTATAGCTGTTAACCTCCTTGATGAAAAAGAATCGAATGTTCTTGGTGGAGAAGAAATGGAAACATTCACCATGGAAATTGGTGGAGGAAAGGAAAGTAGTTTTGTTGTGGAAGAATTTGACTTATTACTTATTATTCTTCCTTTGATTATATTTCTCATGATTATAGAAATTCTCTTTATAAAATATAGGGGGGATATCTAATGCTTCTGCCATATTTTGGTGAGGTTTTTTTCAGACAAATAGAACTTGTGTATTTGATAATCCCTCTGTTTTTCCTGCTCTTATTCATAATAAACAAAAACTTTGTGAAGCTTGATGCAAATAAACACAAAAGGAGAATCGCAAGAAGAGGAAGAATATTTCTTTTATTATCAAGAACAGTAGCTGCTTTGCTTCTTTTACTCGCTCTTGCATCTCCTTATTCATTTGAAGAGACAAGAACTGAGGGAAATCCAAGAATTGCATTTTTAGTTGATAATTCCACTTCAATGGAAATATTTGACTTAAGTTTTGTAGGGGAGATGAGACAAACTCTGACTGAAAGTATTCCAACAACAATTAGGTATATTGGTGTAAAAAATAAATCTTCTATATCCGAAGGTGTTTTTAGCAATTTTGTTGCAGGAAATATTGTTCTTGTTAGTGATGGAAATAACTACAAAGGGAAAGACTTGACCGATACACTGTTATTAGGTATGAGCCAGAATATTTCTTTAAGCTTTATACATATTGAACCAAATAAAAATGAGATAAGTGTGACAATAGAAGGTCCTTCAAAAGTTGTAGAAGGAGTAGAGAATGAATATTTAGTAAAAATAAACAGAGTGCTCACTGATGATGTCAGTGTTAAAGTAACAATAGATGGAAAAGTTGAAATGAATAAGATAACTAAAGATTCCTCTGCCATGTTAAAGAAAACATTTCTCAGTGGAAGGCATAAAATTGTTGCAGAAATAAACGGAAAAGACACTTTTAGTGAAAATAATATTTTTTACAAAACTGTTGAAGTTATAGACAAACCTAAGATATTGTATCTAACAAAAGATGTTTCGCCAATGTTGAAGTTGCTGGAAAAATTATATGATGTTGATACTGTATCCTCTCTCCCATTAAATATCGAAAAGTATCTTGTTATTGTAGTCAATGATATGTCTGTGGATGATCTTGACAGAAGAACAGTAGACAGATTAACACAATTTGCCAATCTTGGAGATGGTTTAATATTTGTAGGTGGAGAAAATTCATTTGATTATGGGGGGTATAAGGGTTCGTATATTGAAACTTTACTTCCGGCAAAAGTTGGGAAGGGAAGGGAACTTCCAAGTAAGGATGTAAATGTGGTCATACTTATTGACAAATCGAGCAGTACAGGTATGAGATACAGCAACAATGAACTTGGAGTTAATTTAGAGAAAGATATAGCTATTAACATAATCAACCAAGTTGATCCGACAAATCATATTGGGGTGATTGCATTTAATGAAAGAGCTGAGTTAATATCAGGATTGGTTCCCCAAAGCAGATCCAATGAATTAATAAGAAAAATAGTTGACATAAAACCCTGGGGAGGAACAAATATGAAGGATGCAATTGTGATGGCAATTGACATGCTTAAAGAAAGAGAAGGCAGTAGGAATATTATAATAATTTCTGATGGAAAAGATAAATATCTTTCAACATATTTGGGAGATGTAAGGGATGCCGCAAAACAGGGCATTGTTACTCATACGGTCAATATAGGTGCTTCGTCCGACGAACGAACAATGAAGCAGATAGCCAGTGTGGGGAGTGGTAATTTTTTCAGTCCGGAAAGTACAACTGAAGTTAAAGTTGTATTCAGTAAACCTGAAGAAAATTGGCCTTTGATGATACTTCCTAAAAATCATTTTATCAGTGAGGATATGAAACTCACTTCTTATGTAACTGGTTTTAACCAGGTTCTCCCAAAATCAACTGGGCTTATGCTGGCTTCAACTGTATATGGAGATCCATTGTTTATTGCAGGAAGATATGGATTAGGAAGGATTGGTGTGCTAGCTACAGATGATGGAGGATACTGGTCCTCTTCATTGCTGAAAAAAGATCCAAAATTTATATCAAGAATTATGAATTGGGCAATTGAAAATCCTGAAAGGAAAAAAGACAGTTATATCCAAGTAGGAGACGCAAGGCTTGGAGAGGAAACATCAGTTTATGTGAAATCATCGACGATGCCAGAAGAATTGCAGTTTTCAAAAATCGATTTTAATTTGTACAGGGCAATAATAGACCCTGAAGAAACTGGATTCTCAACTGCACTTGGAAAAGAATATGGGATTAGTTATCACAAAGAACTTGAACAAATAGGTCTAAATAATGAGCTTCTTGCGACTTTAAGTTCTATGGGGGCTAATATATACAGAAGTGACGAAACGAGTAAGATTGTTGAAGCAGCAAAGCAATCTTCAATTGAAATGGTCAATTCACAAAAAAATCTTAGTTTCTTCTTAATTGTACCTGCATTAATATTGCTTCTTTTTGAGATAATCATAAGGAGGGTTTTCAGATATAGGAAATTATATAAATAGGCAATATCCTTTCTTTAGTATATGGCAGTAATGAAAAGTAGACTTAATATGTTCCTTTTGGCATTAGTGGTGATATGTTTAGTGGGTCTTATTGGTATTTCTATCTATTTCCAGACATCAATCAGCGAAGTAAATGCAAGATACAATTTAAGAACTGAACAGCTTCTAAACACAAAAGAAGACCTACAACAGCAAATGAATCAGTTTCAGTCGTTAAATACCACATATGTCGATCTTAGCTTGGATCTTGAAAGTTATACAACTGAATTTGAGCAGTTATATGGTTTATGTAGTAATCAGAAAACAGCATTGGAAGTAGACTTAGATGATGAACGTGCTGAAAATACGTTGCTTGTTGGAAAACTTTCCAATGTAAAAGCTAAAATTACAACTATGAGAAGTAAGATTATTTTCATAAAAACTAAGGCCGGAAATTCTGTAAATGGTTTAAATGGTTTACAAAGCGATGCCGAGGATATAAGTGATACAGTTCATGATCAAAAAGATGAGGTCGCACTTACAATATCGGAATGCAGATCTTATTTAGGGGATGTTGAAGGTTATGTGGATGATCTAAAGAGTGAATCTGAAACTATAGAAGGGTATGTTTCAGATATAGATGGAAATCTAAGTGTGATGTATACAGATATAGATTCCCTTATGGCCTCTCTCAGGGGATATTGATGAGAAAATTTGGAGATGTTATAGGAGATATAGCAGGTGTGCTTCATGAAGCGGCATTCCTAAATGCGCTATTGAATACATGTCTTGTGTTCATGGTTCTTTACTTTATTTTTACTCTCATAAATTTATTTCCCCTTATAATGGCATTTTTGTTCTCTTTATTGTATCTTATAATGATTTGGGTAAAAAAGACTGAAAAATATACTGCAAGACTTGTTGAGAAAAGATTTCCTTTTTTGAGAGATAAACTAACAACAGCAAGAGACAGTATGAGAGAAGATAATTTTGTTATAAATAATCTAAGAATGAAAGTAACAGAAAGATTATCGATGGTGGATGCGAGTGCTCTTTTTGAAATGAAAAGGGCTACGATTAAGACAAGCATGATTGTAGGGGTTATATTTCTTCTTATGTTCGTGGCAGTTGTCGATTTCAGAATTTTTGATACGGAAAAAGCTTTAGCTAATCTTAATTTTGACATTGGCGGTGGAAGTTCTATATTTGCTGGATTGGGTGGCTCAGGAGAAGGGAAATTTGGTGATGGAGAAGGACTTGAATTTCGTGTCCCACAAACAGTTGACGTCACGGATATTCAGGATGTAGAAGAAAAGAAATTTAAGAAGGAAGAGTTTTTAAGTTATGATGAATTAAATGCTATTGGAGCAAAAGAATATAACGATCCAATCACTGAAGAAGAAAATGAAGTTCTAAAAAGTTACTTTAACAAGATAAATGAAAGGTGAAATAAATGGAATTTGATAAATTAAGAACAACATTCACAAAGATTACAAAAGAAGTGAGCAAATTAGTTATAGGACAAAATGAAATTGTGGAACAGATACTTATTGCTATTTTAGCCGACAGCAACGTTTTGTTGGAGGGTGTTCCGGGATTAGGAAAGACGCTGGCAATAAAAACTGTAGCCGAGGTAATGGATTTAAAATTCTCAAGAATTCAATTCACCCCTGATTTAATGCCATCAGATATAACAGGAACACAAATTATTGAAGAGGTCAATGGAAAAAGGTTTTTCAAATTTGAGCAGGGACCTGTGTTTGCAAATATTGTATTAGGAGATGAAATAAACAGGGCCACACCAAAAACTCAATCCTCCTTATTAGAAGCAATGCAGGAGAAACAAGTAACTGTGGGAAACAAAACATATGAACTGGATAAACCATTTTTTGTTTTGGCAACACAGAATCCAATTGAGCAAGAAGGGACATATCCTCTTCCAGAAGCTCAGACTGACAGATTCTTGCTTAAGATATTAATTAATTATCCTGAAGAAGAACATGAGATGGCAATTGTAAACCAGTATGCTGCGTCAGATAAAGAAATTAAAATAAATAAAATAATTGGAAAAGGTTCTTTGCTTGCACTACAAAAACTTACAAGACAAGTTCCTATTTCAAATGACTTGAAGAAAAGAGTTGTAAAGATTGTAGGCAAAACAAGAGAGAAAAACGGATTGATTGAATATGGGGCCTCACCAAGAGCATCTATTGGTATAGTATTGGCTGCAAAGGCACGTGCTATCTTAAACGGAAGAAGTAATGTTTCGAGAGAAGACATAGAAAAAATAGCATACCCTGTGTTAAGGCACAGAATTATATTAAGCTTTGATGCTGAAAGAAAAGGTTTAACCACAGATGATGTTATAAGAGAGGTTCTTGAGAAAGTAAAATGATTGATACAAGCTTTCTTGCACAACTTGCGCGATTTAATCTTATAATTAAGAAAAGGGTCACTTCTAGTTATACGGGGGCTCAGAGATCTTCAATTATGGGAACTGGAACTGAATTGAAAGACATGCGTAAATATGAAAGCGGCGACGATATAAGGTTGATTAATTGGAATGTGTATGCAAGAACTGACAAATTACATATTAAAAGATTTGAAGAAGAGAAGAATTTGACATCACACATAATTGTGGATTATTCTAAAAGTATGAATTTTGGAAAGAAATATACTAAATTTGATTATGGAAGTATGTTGGGTATTGGATTTGCTTATTTAGCCATGAAAAATAACGATAGATTTGAATTCTCCACTTTTTCTGATGATTTGAACCCGATTAAAGCTCGTCGTGGAATGAGACATTTAGCGTCTATTGTTGATTATTTAAATAAATTAAAGACAAAAGGCATATCTCATTTTGAGGACATGATGGGGCATTACAGAAAAACAATAAGAAGTAAATCTGTTGTTGTTATAATCTCTGATTTTTTAATGGAACCTGAAGATATAAAAAATGGAATGATGCAATTTAGGAACCATGATTTGAAAGTTATACAAATTCTTGATAAAGAAGAGAAAGAATTGAAAATTGAAGGAGATATTAAATTAAGAGATTCTGAGACAGATAAAGTTATGCGAACATATGTTAGTAAAAGACTTCGTCAGGAATATATGGAAGAACTAGATGATCATTCTGCAAAGATACAGGAAATTGTCGAGGGCATGGGTGGAAAATTCTACTGCGCAACCACATATGATGATGTGTTCGATGTATTTCACTATATGTTGGCTTAATTCTTCATAAAGAAATAAATAAAAAAATAAGGAAAAAATCCTTATAATTTAAGAACTGCTTTTGCAGGCTTCATTACTTTCCATGCAAGTTCAAATAAATCATTCAGAGCTGATGCAAAGAAAGGTGTGTTAACCCAAATTCCTATGTCATATGTTGGGTGCACTTCTGTATCGTTCATAACCATGAAGATAACTTCTTTACCGTCAACAACACAGAACCTTGCTTTAGAATCTGTATGTCTTATTTCTGCAACATCTGAAAGATCTTTTACAGCTTCTTTAGCTTCTTTTGTAAGAGGAGCTGCAATTTTAATCTTTACGCCTCTTTTCTTGATTTGTTCAAACGTACCCTTTAAACCTTCAATCTTTCTTATTAATCCTTGACTTGTTGTCATCAATGTAACTGAAGATTCAGCATTCCTAATTGTTAATTCAAGGTGGTTGTATAAGTTATGACGACCTCTTAAACTTCCGCTTAGATCTGTCGGCTCGACGAGTTCAACACCTTGCGTGTGTAGAGCGTCAAGTTCATTTAGAACTTCATTTGTTTTTAATTCTTCGAGTCTTTTGATTTTATAGTTAGCTTCTTCCTTCATATTCTTTTTGACTCTTTCGACAACTTCTCCTGGAGGAACTGCTATGTATTTAATTGGTTTCCCCAATTTCATAATAACAAATCCTTTTTTCTCCAAACTTTCAAGAACGTCGTAACTTCTTGATCTTGGAACATTCGCTATATCAGAAAGTTCACCAGCAGTTGAGACTCCTCTAGATAAGAGTGCTGTCCAAATCTTCACCTCATATAAATTGAGTGCGAAGAACCTTCTCAATTTGCTTAAAAATTCTTCTTTTACAATCATTTTCAATCTCCCCCCTCTTTTTGCGGTATTACTACCGAATTAGAGGTAACAAAACGCCAGTATTAAAACTTTACGTTTTTTTACTAGTGTATAGTACCGAAACGACCTTTTTTTTTATGAATGGCCACTTAAGAGTGAAATTGATTTTGAAAATCGTATACCACCCTCTCACAGTCTAAGAGTACAGAAGTATAGCACATATTTAAACATTACTATTATATAATGGTATAAAAAATTAAAGGTGAAAATTCCCGTATTTTTAGTAGTAAATCCATGTCCAAATTAAATAGTAGTGGGAGTATAGTATTGTGTATAGTAATGAAAAATAAAAAAAATTAAATCCAACCTGTCATAGTAAAGATTGGAACCAAGACCAATGCAATAATGCTCATTAGTTTAATCAATATGTTTAAACTTGGTCCTGATGTATCTTTGAATGGATCTCCAATTGTATCTCCAACAACTGCTGCTTTATGTGCCTCACTTCCCTTGCCGCCAAGTTTTCCTTTCTCAATATATTTCTTAGCGTTATCCCATGCACCGCCTGCGTTAGCCATAAAGATTGCCAATGCGATACCTGAAACTAAAGTACCTGCTAGTAATCCACCTAAGGCTTCTAATCCTAATAGCAAGCCGATAACAACTGGACTAAGTACAGCGAGTATACCTGGAAGAACCATTTCTTTTAATGCTCCTTTTGTTGCTATATCAACACATCTTGCAGAATCGGGCTTGGCTTTTCCTTCCATTAATCCTTTGATTGTTTTGAATTGCCTTCTCACTTCATTAATCATTGAAAAAGCTGCTCTTCCAACTGCAGACATTGTCATGCTGCTAAATAAGAAAGGTAACATACCACCGATAAACAATCCAATGATTACTTTTGGTTCTAAGACATTGATTGTTTTCAATCCTGAAGACGCTGCAAAAGCTGAGAATAAAGCAAGTGCTGTCAAAGCTGCAGAACCGATTGCAAATCCTTTTCCCATTGCTGCTGTTGTATTTCCAACAGAATCTAATGCGTCAGTTCTCTTTCTAATTTTTGGACCAAGTTTTGCCATCTCTGCTATTCCACCTGCGTTGTCAGCAACAGGACCGTAAGCATCTACTGCTAATGAAATTCCTAAAGTTGAAAGCATACCTACTGCTGCAATTGCTATTCCGTATAACCCTGCATAATGATATGCGAAGAAAATTGCAATTACAATAACCAAAATTGGTAGTGCTGTTGATACCATTCCTGTTGACAATCCAGCAATTATATTTGTAGCTGCTCCTGTTTTTGAACTTTCAGAAATTTTCCTAACTGGTCTAAAATCATATGATGTATAAAATTCTGTAAGTAAACCGATTAAGACACCTGCTACAAGCCCTGCAATTATTGCAATAAAAACTCCCATAAAATTTGCTGCTGGTAATAACCATTTAGCAAGGAAGTAACTTGCTACAATAACTAAGCCTGAACTTATGAACAAACCGTTTCTTAATGCTGCGTGTAATTTCTTTTCGTTGTTTGCTCTTACAAAGAATGTTCCGATTATTGAACAGATGATTCCTGTTGCTGCAAGATATAATGGGAATTTTATGAAAGCCATTGAACTTGCCATTGTCATTGCAATAGCCATTGTTGCAATTATGCTTCCCACATAGGATTCAAACAAATCTGCACCCATGCCTGCCACATCTCCAACATTGTCTCCAACATTGTCGGCTATGACTGCCGGGTTACGTGGATCGTCTTCTGGTATGCCTGCTTCCACCTTGCCTACTAAATCTGCACCGATGTCAGCAGCTTTTGTATAAATCCCACCACCAACTCTTGCAAATAATGCTATAGATGAAGCTCCAAAACCAAATCCAAAGATTATTGCTGGATCTTTGAATATTATGTACAAAACAAATACACCTAAAAGACCAAATCCAACAACTGTCAACCCTAGTACACTTCCAGATTTGAAAGCAACTTTCAATGCTGCTGATAATGATGTTTTTGCTGCTTGTGCAGTTCTTGTATTTGCTTGCGTAGCTATACTCATTCCTATCCATCCTGCAACTGCAGAAAAGATTGCTCCACATGCATAACTTATTGCAGTGCCTACGTTTATGAAATAATACAACAGCACAAAGACCAACACTGCAAAAATAGTGAGAATTTTGTATTCTCTTTTTAGGAAAGCCATTGCTCCTTTATGAATGAGCTCTCCGATTTCCTTCATCTTGTCCGTTCCTGCGTTTTTTCTTTTAATTGCTATAGCAAATATGAAAGCAACTATCAAAGAAATTATCGCAATTATCGGAACTAAAATAAACCAATCCATGTTGTATCATCCCCTCAAAATTGATAATGGAACAAGTTGAAGAGTCATATATAAATGTTTTGATGGGTTTTAGAGAATATTTGACACTAGTTGGTTATCAAAAATCTTAGAAAAAATTCATTCTAATACAAAGCCACATTTCTTGCAGAATCGTTCGTCTCCATTCGAATCCATCTCACCGCCACACTCAGGGCATTTAGAGATGTTCTCTTCCGCAGCTACCTGTTGTAATGAATCGTCTACCATAATACTAATGGTAATTATTTGATTTATAAAACTTAGCCAAGAGAAGTATAGAGAAATATTGAGAAAGGTGTATTTGTATGGTTGGTTAAGTTTATATATCCATTTGGGATACCTTGGAATATGAATATACCACCGTCAATAACTGATCTTTTCGTAGAAGAGAGATTTGAATCAGGTGCAAATTTTGGTAAAAAAGGGTATTTACATTTTGAAGGAAAGTCCCTTGAGATTTTACATGGATTAAAAACTGGAAGAATTATGGCCCTCTGGGTAAAAGACGGGGATGAAGTTTGTACTTTAAGGGGTATGTACGAAGAAGAAAAATTTACTGGTACATATAATGGAAAACCTATAGAAATAACTGAGATGCCACACCATATTCTAAATATTGAACAGAATCAAGCGTATAAAAATTATATTTCTACTTCAAATTAAATAAAAAAAAGAAAAAAGTTTAAGCAAGATAATCATGAGTTTATGAATTATTCACTTGCAAGCGATACGTTTGCAGCCTTTGGACCTCTGTCGCCCTGTTCAACTTCAAACTCAACAGCGTCATTTTCTCTTAACACTGTACCTTCTTTTACACCAGTTTGGTGTACGAAATATTCTTTTCCGTCTTCTCCTGCAATGAAGCCAAAACCTTTGCCCTCATTGAAAAATTTTACATTTCCTTTCATTTTTTACTCCTCACTCTTTTTGTCAAATTTTGTTCGGCAGGCATCACAATAAGTTTTGTATTTGTCAACTCTTTCGACGACAAATCTACCCTTGCAAAACCTACAGTATTTGACAAGTTTGTAGTCCATCAAAACTTAACACTGCTCCTTAAACTACAAGAATTGTACTCATCCAAAGATTTGACATTTCTCATAGTGTTTTTGAAACAGAAACAGATAACGCACTCGTACTAACGATAATGGTTGATAAGTTCTGATTTAACATGTAGTCGGGTTTTGGTGTTTATAAAGGTTGGCATTTGAAGGGCACTATACCAGTCAATAGAACGCCTGATACACCTTAACCAAGAAAACTATCATCAAAACAATGACAATAAGATGGATTAAAAGAAAGATTGCAACATACTTCTTAGGAGCTCTGTCCTTGACAATCATAAAATAAGTAAATTTGTTCTTGAAATAATCGATGATCATACGTAAGATTGATTTCATA
>CAZZGN010000014.1:0-19222 GCA_964654165.1 uncultured Methanosarcinales archaeon
TAGGGCTGGGACCAGTTTCTCAGTGTCCCTCTCCGGGCTACCTCTCTCAAGGCCCCTACAGATCTTCGGTTTGGTGGGCCGTTACCCCACCAACAGCCTAATCCGCCGCCGGCTCATCCTTAGGCACGAATTTCAGAGATAAGACATTCCAGTCATAATCTCATATCAAGTATTACACTCAGTTTCCCGAGATTATCCTTGACCTAAGGTTAGATTACCGACGTGTTACTGAGCAGTCTGCCGATCTTACGATCTGACTTGCATGGCTAATTCGAATCCAAATAGCAGCAACCTCCCGCAGGATCAACGGGTATTCTCTTTGTTTTATATCCCTGATGTGTATTGGTCGCATTAATTATAAGGAATTGTTAGGTTAAATTTCCTAACATGTATTTCTAACATGTTTTAGGTTATAGTTTTCACATTTTTACATGGAACTTAATTCATACTTAACCGTAGTAGTTAAGCATACATACGCACTCAATTTGTGCAAAAGTTCTTGCGTTTGCTTTATACAAACTCCTTTTGCAGAAGTTCGGTGATGATACTTATTTGTGCAAGGCTTTGAGATTAAGAGGTTATATTTAAAGCTTTGTGTCGTTAATTTGGAGTTTTTACTCGATAAACCAGAATAGTATGGGTAAGTGTATATTATATTTAGTTCTTATAAAGGATTAGTGTTGCCAATTAGCGTAGGTCTTTGTGTGTTTAGGTTGATAGATTTGTTACGGATTATGTGTAATTTAGCAAAGACTGAAGCGGTGCCGTTACGGAAGCTCATCTCTAATAAGCTGAAGTAGGCACGGCAACACGGATTAAATAAAAAAGGAAAGAAGAAAAAGAGAAAGAAAAAATTAAGAGGATTTACAATAAGCACGTCCAGAGTTGTCATAAGCACACCCATATGTACATTTATAATACTCTTTTTTGATCTTGTTACCTTCATGACAAACATGCGTCACTAAAGAATTTTTATCATAAATGCTCCAGGAACATTTATTCTTTATATGTAACCACACCGTAAAAAGGCCAGGATCACTAACACCTATCGATACATACCCAGGAGATAATGGTGATGGATTTTGACTGGTTATACAACTATCACCGAGAGGAGAATGAGTTATCTGTGTCTTGTAAAGAGTGTAAGGGTGTTGTCGTGCTACATTTTTTCCTGCACTTGCTTCTCCAGCGATATTTGCTTGTTCAGCATCTGTTGTTTCAGTATTAACGACTTTTACTGCTCCTTTTCCACTCATTAATACAACTAATGCAACTACTGCCACAATGGCGACAATTGCGATATAAGCATAATTGTTTTTTTCCATGTTATCACCTTGGATATTATATAGTATACATTTTTGTATATTAAACTATATAAATGTTTTGGAAAAGAAAAGAAATCTATAGTAAGCTCCTCAATAAAAGAAAAGAAAAAGGAAATTATTCTGCACTTGCAGGACAAGCTCTCTGTATGCATGTTCCACCATTAGAACATTTACTGCCAGCACCAGAACATGCACCTTCATCACAATTATTAGTAAAAGCATTCCAGCAACTCCATCCTGATTCACTAACTGTAACTTCTTCGTATACATCTCCAGATCCTCCTTTTACAGACGGAGACATTCCTTTAGCAGCTACTACACCGCTCATTAGTAAAACAATAGCAATAATCGCAATAAGAATATAATCATTTTTTTTCATATTTGAACCACCTTAAAAAGTAAAGATTAATGTATTTATATTTAAATATTACTTAATGATGGGTTTGTTAAAGAGAAAAGAAAAAGAAAAAAATTTGTGTTTAGTCGCTTGCACTACTACGTTTGCATGCGCCATCTTCACAAGTTGTTCCTCTTGGACATGGAAATCCACTTTGTCCACCCGTAGGTACAGGCCCATATATTCCTTCTACGGTAAAACAATAAGCTTCCAATACCATAATATCATCAATACAATAATCAATGATTTCGCGTTGTATTCCAATTGCAGGATCAATATACTTTACACTTCCTTTAACAAAACGATCAGGTCCTCCATCAGTATCAGTACAGGAAAAGTCTATATTTGATGGGCCAGTGCAAACTCCGTTTTCACAATTACAATATTCAGCCCTCCAACCTGCAAAAAAGTTATTGGTGCACCAAGCGTCCTGTTGGGCGTTGTCTGTGAAACAATAATCTTCATAAGTTTCAGATTCATAAGTTACTTCACCATATACTAAAGGCTCAAATCCACCATCTGAATCTATGCATTTATCTCGAGTATCTCCTCTAATTGCTTGCCCGCCTAAATTTCCACTATCACTACTTTCAAAATTTAAGTTAGGTGTTACCTTCTTCGTTATTCCATTTCCACTCATTAAAACTACTAACGCAACTACTGCCACAATGGCGACAATTGCAATATAAGCATAATTGTTTTTTTCCATGTTATCACCTTTGATAATGTATAGTATACGTTTCTGTATACTAAACTATATAAATGTTTCGGAAACTAGGTGTGTTAAGAAATAATTGACTTAAGCTCAGGAATGTAAAATAAAAGAAAAAGGAAAAATTAAACTTCACTGAGAGGTTTAACTAAAGACCCCATATCACACATACATGCGCCAGTGTTGGAACAGTAACAACCTTCTATACAACTAGATGGACAGGGAGTACATTGATCACCAGATGTACATTCTAGAGCATCACCTTGTGGCGGTCCTGCTTTATTCACCAAAGCTGTAGCGCTTCCTTGTCCAGCTAAATTATCGTCATTATCTACTTTAACACTTCCTGTGTTCATTGTTAAAGCAACTACTGCAACTATTGCAACAATAGCCACGATAGTAATGTAAGCATAATTGTTAGTTTCTTTTTTCATGTTTTCACCTCTATGATGATTATACAGTATACACTTATGTATATTAAACTATATAAATGTTTTGGAAATTAGGTGTTAAGAAAGAAATGGCTTAAGCTCTGCAATAAAATAAAGAGAAAAAATAAATAATTATTGGCAAGCCCCCTCATTACAACCATTATCGCATTCAACAAGATGTTCTGTTATTAATGAGCCACCTACAGGGCAACTATAGGTTTTAAGACCATCATCAGTACAGTATGATTGTAAATGCACAATGGCATCTCCAGTAGGATTATAATTTAAAATCACATATTTAACTTGATTAGACATTGGAGTAAAAAAACTAGTTATACAGGTTGGAACTTCAATTTGTTTCTCTGAGATTATGGTGTAAGGCTGTTTTTGTGTCTGTTTACTAAACCTTGCTTCGCCAGCGATATTTGCTTGTTCAGCATCTGATGCTGTTTCTAAATTTACGACTTTTGTTGCCCCGTTTCCTCCGAGGAAAGAGACTAAAGCTACGATAATAACGATTGCAACAATTGCAATATAAGCATAATTGTTTTTTTCCATGTTTTCACCTTTAATATTAATAGTATACATTTTTGTATATTAAACTATATAAATGTTTTGATTAAAAAGAGGAAACTATTTAAACATCCAAACATTAAATCGAGTAAAAAGGGGTGTAAGAATTTTACCAAAATACTTGTTTGAAGCTAGTTGGGAAGTCTGTAATAAAGTTGGTGGTATTTACACCGTTGTTAAATCTAAAGCGGCTTCAATGAAAGAAAATATAAAAAATTACATTCTTATTGGACCATATTTTAAGGACAAGGCTGATATTGAATTTACACCTAAAGAAGCTCCAGCTAATTTTAAAAAAGTATTTGAAGAACTTGAAAAAGAAGGAATCAAATGTCATTATGGAATATGGAACACCCCATGTGAGCCTATAACAATATTATTAGATACTTCCGGCTACGCAAATAACAAAGACTCTCTCAAAAAAATGTATTGGGATAACTACAAAATAGACTCTCTTTTTTCAGGATGGGATTTTGAAGAACCATTAGTATGGGCATCTGCCGTCGGAAGAATGATTGAAAAGCTCAACATTGATAAATCATCTGTACAATGTCATGAATGGCTTGCAGGATTTGCAATATTATATCTAAAAAGTAAGAATGTAAAGATAGGAACAGTTTTTACAACGCATGCCACGATGTTAGGAAGGACTTTATGTGCGCATGGATGGAATTTATATGATAATTTAAAAGAATTAAATCCTGAAGCGGAAGCCAAACGTTATGGTGTCATAGACAAGTTCTCTACAGAAAAAGCTTGTGCATTAAATTCTGAAGTTTTTACAACAGTTTCAGAAATAACAGGCATAGAGGCTGAGAAAATACTTGGAAGAAAACCTGACATACTTGTCTTAAACGGACTAGACATGGAGAGATTTCCGACGATAGAAGAGACTTCAGTGAAGCACATTGACAATCGCGATTTGATAAGGGAATTTTTATCATATTATTTTTTTCCATATTATGCTTTTGACATGGATGAAAATTTAATTTATTTTGTTGTTGGAAGATATGAATACAAAAATAAAGGTCTTGATATCCTAACCGAAGCTCTTGGAAAATTGAATGAAAGGCTGAAGAGAGAAAATTCTAAGAAGACCATAACAGTATTTTATTGGATTCCTGGAGATACAAAAGGTATAAGAAATGATGTCCTTGAGAATAAAACATTTTACAGGCATATAAGGAATTATATTATACGTCATTCAGAAGAATTGCAGAAAAACATAATCAAGAACGTGTTATCTCAAAAACAAACCTATGATGAGAACGAAATATTTTCAAAAGAATTCATGCAGAACAACAAAAAACATATTCTTAGGTTCAAAAGAAAAGGATTGCCTCCGCTATGCACGCATGATCTCAACAATGAAAATGATGATATAATAAAAGGGTTCAGAGAAAATGGTTTGACAAACAAGAAAGAAGATAAAGTAAAAGTGATTTTTTATCCAGTTTATCTAAATGGTACTGACGGATTGATTGATTTACAATACTATGATGCTTTAGTTGGTTGTCATTTGGGAATATTTCCAAGCTATTATGAACCTTGGGGATATACACCTCTTGAGAGTGCAGCATTAGGTGTGCCAGCGATAACAACTGATTTAGCTGGCTTTGGAAGATTTATCAAAGCAAAAGATAAAAGAGTCGATACTTCAGGGATTTATGTTCTGAAAAGATTTGGCATCACTAAAGAAGATGTTGTCAAAAATTTCACAGATGTTCTCTTCAATTACTCCTCCTTGAACAGACATGAACGCGTAAACAACAAAGTTAATGCAAAAGAACTTGCCGAATATGCTAATTGGAAAGAATTAGTAAATAATTATTTTGACGCCCATAAGCTTGCGGTGAAAAAAGTATGGCAGAATTAAGGAAAGATTATATTCTTGATAAATATGTTATAATAGCGAAGGAAAGAGCCAAACGACCTGAACAATTTATGAATGAAAAAAAAAGCCATGATGTCAAAGTAGATTATTTCGCTTCTGGTAATGAAGAAATGACTCCTCCAGAAATCGGCAGACGGGAAGATGAAAATGGCTGGTATCTAAGATGGTTTGAAAATAAGTTTCCCGCTGTGAAAATTAAAGGTAATCCGCATATTGAGACACATAATGAATTTTATACATTTTCTGATGCTGTAGGTAAACATGAAGTGATTGTGGAGACACCTAAGATTGACGATGATTTGTCTGATCTATCTCTATCCCACATAAAAGATTTGCTCGAAGTGTACAATGAAAGAATTGAAGAATTAGAAAAAAACTATGAATATGTTTGCGTTTTCAAAAATCATGGAGAGAAAGCAGGCACTTCAATAGTACATCCTCATTCACAGGTTGTTGCATATAATATAGTTCCCACGTCTGTCATGGAAAAAGTGAATGCGTGTAATGGCGAGGATCCTTATGGAAGAATAATTGAAAGGGAGAAGGATTCTGAAAGAAAGGTTTTTGAGAATGATGCATTTATTTGTTTTTGCCCTTATGCATCGCGTTATCCATTGGAGATAATTTTTTTCCCAAAAAGATATGTTGAAAGATTGAATGAATTGAAAGAGATTGAAATCTTTGACCTTGCTAAACTTTTGAAGAAAGTAACTAAAAAATTGAAAAAGATTAATGCACCTTATAATATGTATATTCATTATGCTCCTAAAGGGAAGAAGTTAAGGTTACAGATTTCTATATGTCCTCGTTTAGTAACATTGGCAGGTTTTGAAATGAGTTCTGAAACGATAATTAATTCTGTGCCACCGGAAGAAGCAGCTAAGTATTACAGAGAAGCATAGTAAGATTTATATAAATATAGACTAAACCTCATATATGGATGTTGAAGGAGAATATCTTAAAAAAACCCAGGAACTAAGAAGAAAAAATGAAGAAAATATCATTAAATTCTTTATGAGCGATGCTATTTTTAAATTAAGATCAAGAAAAGGTACGCAACATATCTTTTATTATGTAGAAAAGTTATTTCCAAATTCACACGATGGTATTAAAACACATAGAAGAGAAGGTATTTATAATTTTATGGTAAGTACATTAGAGTACTGTGCTCAAAAATTTGCACATCACTATAATACCCATCAAAAAAACGTACCTGGTTATGCAATTGGAGTTGTATTTAAAAAAATCCCATATTTAATAACTGAAGATGTTAGCCAGGGAAACCCCCAATTAATTGAGGATGAGAATTTTGGAGATGAACATATAACCATAGATAATAAAGTGTTCTTTGTGGATTTTAGTTGTCAGAACATACATAAATATGGGCACTCACCTATTTATTTCTCAGAGAAGAATGCAATAATCATAAAGTAGTTTCACTAGATTTATAAAGGAGAAAATATTCTTTTATTAATAAAGGGGTAACAATGAAAGTAATAATACCATTAGCGGGAAAGGGTACAAGGTTAAGACCTCATACACATACAAAAGCAAAACCTTTATTTCATATTGCTGGAAATACAGTTCTTGGACATATTCTTGATGATATAAAAGACAATAAAGATATCGAAAAGATAATATTCATAACTGGGCATTTAGGTTATCAAATAGAAGAATATGTAAAGAAAAACTACAATTTTGAAACAGCTTTCATAGAACAAACAGACCTTAACGGACAAGCTCCCGCAATAAAACTTGCAAAACCATTTATCAAAGACGAAGACGATGTTCTTATCTGGTTTGTCGACACAATTTCCGACGCTGATATCAGTTCATTAAAAAATATGAAAGAAGATGGAGCAATTTTTGTAAAGAAAGTTGAAGATCCAAGAAGATTCGGTCAACATAAAGTAAATGAAAACGGTATAATTATAGATAACAAAGAAAAAGCAGATCCTCCAATAAGTAATTTAGTGAATATTGGAATTTATTATACAAAAAGTGGAAAAGAACTTTTTGATGCAATAGACGAACTTATAGAAAAAAACATAAAAACAAAAGGAGAATATTTTTTGCTTGATGCTTTGCAAATAATGATGGATAAAGGTTTAAAATTTACAGCTCCCGAAGTTAAAGTTTGGGAAGATTGTGGAAAACCAGACGCTGTTCTGAAAACAAATCGTTATTTTTTAGATAATGGAAAAACAAATGAATGTTCCAATAAAAATTGTCACGTTATTCCACCAGTTCATATTGAAGAAGGAGTTGTCATCGAAGATTCAATTGTAGGACCATATGTATCTGTTGCAAAAGGAAGTAAAATAAGTAGTTCGATAATCAGAGACAGTATAGTGGGAAAAGATAGTGCTGTCATTAGCTCAAACCTAGTTGGTTCAATCATAGGTGATAATGCTTTAGTAAAGGGAACATCAAAAAGATTGAATGTAGGAGATGACTCGGAGATAAAATATTGAGAGTAGTCCATAAAAAAGAGGTGTATCAGGCAGATAATCCCTTATTTATGCTTAAAAGTAATGGAGAATTTGTCTTCTTAGCTGCTGATAGAAATATATCCCAATACAATGGTATGTTCTTGAAAAAAGAATTTGATATGTACAAACTTCTTGAAGATATAAGGCTAATAAAATGTGATTCTGCAACATTAACTTATAATTTGCATTCTTATGCAAGAACTTATTCAGAACTACCTACAAAAGAATGTTTCAAATTTGATGAGAATGGATTATTGTATGAGGTTAATAACTTTCTAGGGGATGGAAAAATAACTCTTGATATGAGACACATTTATGATTTCTCTTCTGAAGGAAGAATTTACAAAACTTATACAAAAGATGGAGCTTTAGTTATTGAATACATTAAATACAATGATAATTCTTTAAGAAATGAAAGTTATAGATTATACATTGTTGTAAGAGGTCTCAACCAATTTGATTTGGAAGGCGGTTGGAGTGAACGTTATTATAGATTCGATGATAGGAGGGGAACACCTTCAAAAGCATATGTTTATGATCTTCTCACTTTTAATATCAATGGAAAAATCAAACTTAGAATTTCCGGAGGTTTCAGTGAAGAAGAAGCACTGAAAAAATCTTCTAAATCTTTTATAGAAAAAAAAGTAAACAAAGAAAAAGATTCAGCTTTGGCGTGTATGATTAAATCTATGAACGGATTTATCCAGAAGGATGGAATTTATGCAGGATTGCCCTGGTTTTATCAATACTGGACGAGAGACGAAGCTATTTGTTTAAAATGTTTACCGATAATAGGAAAAAAGAAAGAAGCAAAAGAAATTCTCTCAAGACAAATAAATAACATTCTCGAAGACGGAAGAATTCCAAACCGCTACCCATATTCTCAATTGGGAAGTGCTGATGGTGTTGGATGGGTTTGGAAAAGAATAAATGATATTTTTTCATCGTCAGAAAAAAAGAAAGTGATGTCAAAACTTGCGCTTTCAATTGAAAGACTCGAGAAAAATTATTTTAATGACAACTTAATATGCAACAAAGCCAAAGAGACATGGATGGATACTCAAAATGAAAACGACACAAGAGATGGAGCAAGAATTGAAATTCAGGCATTGATGCTGAATATGTACAGCATGATTGATAAGAAAAAGGAAATTGTTATGAAAAAAAAGGTAAGAGAAGTTTTCTTTGATGGACAAAAATTGGCTGACGGTAAAGATGATTTCACACAAAGACCTAATATATTTCTAGCATATTATATTTATCCAAATCTATTATCAAAACAAGAATGGAAAATCGTTTTCAATTACGCTTTAGAAAGATTGTGGTTGGATTGGGGAGGATTGGCAACTATAGACAAAAAACACAAACTATTTCAGCCATATTACACCGGGCAAAACAATCACAGCTACCATAGGGGAGATTCATGGTATTTTGTAAATCATCTAGCAGCGATTTCTATGTTTCTTTTAGATAAAAAATATTATAAAGAAAAAATAAATGCAATTATTTCAGGATCTAAGAAGGAAATCTTGACAAAAGGTATAATTGGGGAATGTGCAGAAATTTCGTCTGCGTCAAAACAGTTATCTGAAGGATGTCTTGCACAAGCCTGGAGTGCAGCAACGTTCATAGAAATGATGTCATTAATACAGAAATAATTAGCGTATCATAACATTAATGCCTGTCAATTCTTTTAAATTACTTTCAATCGAAAATATGATCGATTTAATATCATATTTATGGATGTTTTTTTCAAGTGCATCTTTTTCTTCTTTTTTCCTTGATATTTTATTAGATAAATGGTCTTTTTTATATTCAAGCTCAGATATGTTATTCATAACAGTACTATTAGATAGAATTAAGTTAAGTTCTCTCCGTCTGTTTTCAAGTTTATCTAATTTTGCTCTAAAGTTTTTCAGGAAATCTAAGGTAAACGAATCTATCACATTTAATGTTATTTCCTTCTTCTTATCCTTGATTTGGATCTTTTTATCAACTATAAATTGTTTTAACTCATCCAAAACTGAAAATATCTGAAAATCACTATCTGACTTAATTGTTTCGATTGGGTCAGAAATATAATTTTTTACAAGTTTATTTTGAGTTATGTGTTCAAATTTTTTGAATGCCGATTCAAGTTTTGCGAAGAGGTTTGTAAACTCCTCTTTATGGGAATTTAAGTCAGTTATACTTTTTGTTCGTTCATCATTTTTTTCCTGAAGTTCCTTGTATGCCGCAGAATTTTTTGCTGCCTTTATTTTTTTCTCTAACTCTTCATTACTCTCTTCTAGAGACTTAATCTCATCAGAAAGCAAGTTGATGTCTAGATTAATGGAATCCTTTCTTGATAATATCTCTTTTATTTCTGCAAGGCTTTTTTCAACTCCAGCAGCAAGTTGTGAGGGCCTGTCATTTAATTTACTATCAATAACCTTAACAGTATCGTCCAGTTTCTTAAGAAGAGTAGCTATTTCAGTAATTATATCTCCAAAGAATTCTCTCAGAACATAAAATGCTCTAGCCGTACTTCTATTAAAAGTTTCAACATTTGATTTGTACGCTTCAACAAACGATTCCATATTCTCTGTCACATTCTGCAGAGAATCAATGAACTGCCAAATCTTCCCTACATAAGCCCCCCTGTTGCCCTCCATTATCTGTATCATCCTTTTTTGTATTTTTTCATTTCGCAATGTTGCTGTTTTTAGTTCTTCTGATTTTTGTTTAATCTCACCGAGAAGTTTTTTTATTTTTTCTATATCTGAGTTGCTATTTTTAGCAGAAGAGTATTCGGCTATAAATGAAGGTATGTCTTCCAAGGACAAAGTCTTTTCTATTTCCTTTTTTTTCATAAATTTCCTAAAAAAATTTATCATTTGTGGGTTGAATGAGGGATTATATATAAAGATTATGGCACAACAGTAAATTTATATAATAGGGGGGTCTTCCAAAAAGTAAGGGTGATTAGGTGGCAGATGAAAAGGCTGAAAGGATTGAAGAAATCAAAAAGAAAGTAATGATTCTTGAATGGGACAAGGAGAAAAACCAGCTCAATGAGGGTAAACATGTTTATCTTCAGAACCTAAAAGAAGAACTAAAAAATCTTCAAAACGAGTAAAGTATTTCCGAAAATAAAGCAAAAGCTTTAAATACCATCAAATAACCTACTCAGTGTATAATTCCTAGTCAAAAGGGGTATTCATGATGAAAAAAGATGAAAATAATAAGGAACCTGTTTCTGAAGAAGCTTCTGAGAAAATGGAAGAGATAAAGAAAAAGCTTGAATCCTTTCAGAAGAAGGTTGTCGGTAAATTTGACAAATATGTTGCAGGCATATCTCTCCTCCCACCGCAAAAAGACGAAAAAGGTAATATTGATAAAGAAAAAATAAACGTGCTAGTGCTTATAGATGATACAGATTCACAGAAGATGTCAAAAGCTGAACTTAAGGAAAAGCTCACAAAATCCATAGAGAAAATATCTGAAGAAATCGATAAAAAAATAGCTCCTGAAGTTCTTATGTTTACAGAGTTGTGGCAGGCATGTTATGATGGAAGACAGGAAGTTCTGCAATTAATAGCAACTTCAGCTCCATTGTATGAAACAGGCATGTTAAGCGCAATTAAAATCGCAGAGATACACAAGACAATGATCTTGAAGAAATTTGAAAAATACATAGTAAGTTATGTTCTCGCAGGAAGTTTAGTTCAGGGCAAAGCTACAAAAGATTCTGACATAGATGTTTTTGTTGTTATTGACGACACCGATGTGAAGAAGATGACAAGAGCTGAGCTGAAAGATAAACTCAGAGCAATTATAATTGGGATGGGTGTCGAAGCTGGAGAGATAACTGGGGTAAGAAATAAAATAAACATACAAGTTTACATCCTCACAGATTTCTGGGATTCAATAAAAGAAGCAAATCCTGTAATATTCACTTTCTTGAGAGACGGTGTTCCATTTTATGATAGGGGTATTTTTATGCCGTGGAAACAGTTGCTTAAAATGGGAAAAATCAAACCATCTGGAGAAGCTATAGAAATGTACATGAGCTCTGGTGAACAGATGTTACAGAGAGTAGATATGAAATTGAAGGAAATAGGAATGGAAGATTTCTTTTATGCATTACTCACACCTTCACAGGCTGCGTTAATGATGCAGGGAATGCCTCCTCCAACACCTAAAGAAACACCTGAAATGATGAGGGATATATTTGTCAAGAAACTCAAATTATTGGAACCAAAGTTTATTGACACTTTAGCAAAGGTAATAAAACTAAGAAAAGATCTTGAACATGGAACAAAAAAAGAAGTTTCAGGAAAAGAAATAGATGAGCTTATGAGCGAAGGAGATAAATATCTAAAAAGAATTAAGAGATTGTTTACACAAATTGAAAAGATTAAGGAAGAAGAAGGAGTGTTACATTTCTATGATGCGTGTGTAACTATCATCAGAGATATCTTAAGATTGGAAGGAATAGAAAAAGTCAAAGATGAAGAGATGGTTAAGATTTTCCAGGATAAAATGGTTGAGAAAGGATTAATACCTGAAAAATATTTAAGAATATTGAGAGACATAAAAAAAGCCAAGAAAGACTATGACCTGAAAAAGCTAACAAAATCCGATATTCACGCCATAAACAAAAAGTCAAATGAATTCATCAAGTTTATGGTTGAATATATGCAGAGGAAGAGAGGAAAAGAATTGGAGAGAGTTAAGATAAGAGTCAAGCATGGTAAGAAATTTGGAGAGGTCATTTTGCTTGATACTGTAGCTTTCATAATACATGATGTAGATCAAGAAGAAAAAAATATATCCAAAGCAGACATAAAAGAGAATGGAAGCCTTAAAAATGTAACTGCAAGCAATTTAGAAGAATTGGAAAAAGCTCTTGCAAAAGTGGAAATCCCTCCAAAAGTGTTTCTGAAAGAGCCTGTGTTTGAAGACTTAAAAGATATCTTTGGAAAAGATGTTGAGGTTATGATAAATTATTAGAATGCAAAGGATAAAAATTTTATCCCTTTTTCTTGTTTTTGTTGTTGTAAGTACGTTCACTCTCATGATTTTGGGAAAGGTAAGTGAAATATACTTTTGGATTATTATAGCTGTTATGGCTATATTTGCATATAAAATCCTGCCATCACTGAAGAAGTAAAAACGAAACTTATTTATAACGAGAAAATATCCCCAGATAATATGAAAACTGGATACAAAGTAAGTGATGTAATGACACATGTTCCTGTGTTTATAGCACCTGATTGTACTTTAGAAAAATGTGCTCAAGAAATAAGGGATAATAAAGTCGGTACGCTCCTTGTAAAGAAGAATGATGAATTAATAGGTATGATTTCTGAAAGAGATATTGTAAGGGATGTTGTTGCTGATGCGAGCAAGTTTCTGAAAGAAAAGAAAAATATCTCAAATATCCCGGTTAAAGAGATCATGAGTAAAGATTTAATCACTATAGATCCAAACGAAGACATATTTGACGCCCTTAATAGGATGAAGGAATTTGATATTAGACATCTGCCTGTTCTGCATGAAGGAAAATTAGTTGGATTATTGACATTAAAAGACATACTTAAGATTGAGCCGCAATTATTTGAGATTTTGGTTGAAAAAATAAAATTAAGAGAAGAAGCTAGGAAACCAATAAACAAGATAAATGATGAAGAAGGTATATGTGAATTGTGTAGCGAATATACTGAAGAACTTGTGTTGAAGGATGGAAGTCTTGTCTGTAAAAACTGCTCTAAAGAAATATAATAAGTTGTGTTTTTTCTATAATAGTATCAAAAAACGTAAATTTTATATATAGTATAAATGATTAGATATTATATGGCCTCTGAGAAAAGGAACGTGCTTGGACCTCACGACGATAACATGTACCTTAAGAAGAAAGGTATTGTCGATTTAGAGCAAATGTATGCGGACATATGGAAGTGGTTCTTGAACCATGGATATGAACTTCATGAGACTGATGCAAAGACAAAAACCCCTTCTCCCATGGGTTCTGAGGAAGAGATATGGTTGCATGGATGGAGAAATGAAGATGATTTTACCAGGTGGCATATCAAATTAATAATAACAATTTGGGACTCTATACCTGTAGAAGTGATGAAAAACAACAAACCTGTTAAGATGTTCAAATGTAGGATGAGAATAAAATTTGACGTACACTTTGAACTTGACTATGAAAGAAAATGGGATAAAAGCCGAATAATGGTCGCATTAAGAAAATTTTATATACAAACAATAATTCAAAGAAAGATGTCGACAGAAGGAGATAAATTTGAGTATGAATTCCATGAGCTTCACGATTTAATTAAGAAGAGCGTGGGTATGGAAGCGCACGGAGATCAGTACGCGCATTATTGGAAGAATTGAAGATGGAAAGAAAAATAGTTGTGGACCACGTAGGTGTTTCATATAAAGGTCTTTTTAGTGTAAGAGAATTGTATAGGTTGGTTGATTTTTGGTTTATGGAGAAAGGTTACACTAAACATGAACTAAGATCTGATGAAGAGGTCACACCAACTGGGAAGAAAATCTATGTGGGGAAGGATCCTTATAGAAAAATAAGTGACTACTTGAAATATGTTATAAGATTAGAAATCCAATGCAGTAATGTTAAGGAAGTGGATGTAGAAAAAGACGGAAAAACTGTTAGATTGAACCAAGGAGATTGCGCAGTTTTTGTTACAGGTTATTTAGTTTCTGATTATGAGCAAAAATGGGAAAAAAATGCTATGTATTACTTCATAAGGGGTCTTTTTGATAAGTATGTTTGGAGATTGCATACATATAGGGGGGAATCTGGATTAGTAGATGAATGCAATCATCTCGTTTCACAGGTAAAATCTTTCTTAAACCTTTACAGATACCAGTAAACTTTTTATACTAGAGGTTATCTTTCTCAAGAGGGGGTAGATATATTGAGATGTCCGTATTGTTCTCACTTGGATACTAAAGTTCTTGACAGTAGAGATACTGGTGAAAATGAAGATGTAACTAGAAGAAGAAGAGAATGCCAGAAATGTGAAAAACGTTTTACAACATATGAAAGAGTTGAGATGGTTGATTTATTTGTTATAAAAAAAGACGGAAAGAGAGAGATGTTTGATAGGGAAAAAGTAAGAAGGGGAATAATGAAAGCTTGTGAAAAAAGGGACATAGATTTAGACAAAATAGAAAAAGTTATTGATGATGTTGAAACAGAACTAAGAAAAAAAGATTCTACAGAGTTCATGAGTAAGGAAGTTGGCAAAGTTGTTATGAAAAATCTAAAAAAAATAGATAATGTTGCGTATATAAGATTTGCATCAGTGTATAGGGAATTCACAGATATTGAAAGTTTTGAAGAAGAATTAAAAAAATTGCTGAAGAGGCACAAAAGATGATAATTGGCATAACGGGCACTATATCTGCAGGAAAAGGAACAATTGCAGATTATCTGGTGGAAAAAGGATTTAAGCATTATTCTGTGAGGGATTTTCTTCTAAATGAAATAAAGGAAAGGGGCATGCCTGAAACTAGAGAAAGTATGGTTCTTGTTGCAAATGAACTAAGAGAAGAATTTGGCGCTTCTTATATTGTTGAAAAACTTTATGCAATGGCTAATGGAAAAAATGCAGTTATTGAAAGTATAAGGTGTGTTGGAGAAGTTATGGCTTTAAGAAAAAAAAAGGATTTTGTATTGTTTGCTGCGGATGCTGAAATTAAATTGAGATATGATAGGGCAGTAAAAAGGGAAAATATGACTGATGATATAACATTTGAGAAATTTGTTGAAGAAGAAGAGAGAGAAATCAACAATACAGATATAAATAAACAAAACTTATTAAAATGTATAGAACTTGCTGATTATGTATTCATAAATGAAGATACTATAGAAGAATTACAAAAGAAAATTGAAGGAGTATTAAATGAAATCAAATAATAGACCCACCTGGGATAAATATTTCATGGAGATAGCAAATACAGTCGCTACAAGAGCAACATGTGACAGGGGAAGAAGTGGCTGTGTCATAGCTAAGGACAAGCAGATATTAGTTACAGGATATGTTGGAAGTCCTCGTGGTTTAGAACATTGTGATGATGCCGGCCACAAGATGAAGAAAGTTGTACATGAAGATGGAAGTGAATCGCAACACTGCGTAAGAACTGTACATGCAGAACAAAATGCAATATGCCAAGCAGCAAGATTAGGAATTTCCCTAGAAGGTGGAACTCTTTACTGCAAGATGACCCCATGCAGAGCATGTGCTATGATGATAATCAACTGTAGCATAAAAAGAGTTGTGTGTGAAAAGAAATACCACGATGGAAAGGAATCTGAAGAAATGTTTAAGAAAGCAAATGTAGAACTTGAATATATTAAAGAAGAAGTTATGCAATATGATAAACAGTAGGGGATAAAAATGAAAGAACAAAAAATGATGATTTATTCTGTTGTTGCCATACTTGTTATTTTTATGTTGGTTATGTTTTTGAAAATGGAACCAAAAGTTAAAACTACTGAAGAGAAAAATCTTGCAGGGCAGGCATATAGAGTTGATTTTATTGAAAGGTATGCATTTGAGGAATCGGAAATTTGTGGTGTAACTTGTCCAAGTGGGTTTAACGCGGTTTTAGAAGATAATTGTCGAGTTGCTGATAAAAATTGCGAAGGAACTGTGTTATGTGGGAGGTTTGTAAATGGTTCCCAAGTTAATGAGACCTATGGGTGGTGTGATTGGACTCAAATGGCTTCTCCTAAATAATTTTTTCTATTATTCTTTTCATATTTATTGTGTCTTCTTCATTATATTCTATCAACAAATTTAGATAATATGGATTTCCACTTCCTTTATACATACGGAATAATGTTGAGGGATCACCATTTTTCATATTACTAATAATATTTCTTCTCTTTATTCCAAGTTTTTTCTCAATTTCTTTTAATCCTCCATTTAACCCACATCCAGCACAAAGATGTCTCAAATCGATATGAGGTATGTTAATTTTAATGTTTAGTTTTTTCTTTAAAATTGGCAAATCATAAGAAGAACCGTTAAATGTGATTATAATCTTGTATTTATCTATCTCTTTTTGTAAATTTTTTCTACCTAAATTTATATTATCAACAAAAGTCTTTGATTCTACTCCATCTGAAATACCAATCACAGTTATGTCTTTATTTGCTTCTATATCTAAAAATAATGCTTCATCTTTGAAAAAATTGTAAAGTTTCCATTTTTCTTTGAAATTATTGAAATAAGATGAATCGAAAGAATAAAGAGCTTTTTCTGCTTGTTTTATCTTTTGGTTGTAGAATAATTTTCTCTTTTTTGAAATACCAACTATATTTTCTGTGTTAAGAAATTTTGTCCATGATGTGATTCCTTGATTAATAATGTGGATTTCTTTCTTTTTTCCTATTCCAGGAAGAAATGAAAAACTTTTCCGTATCATCGGAAATAATATGTTTGTTTTGTTTATATGTGCTACGCGTGTATGTCCAGTGTCCAGTGGCTTTTTAAGAAATCCCGTAAATTGGAAATTTATGGGAAGTTAGGGATTTTTAATCCCAAACTGACCCAGGAAAAACACATACGATCTCAATCCTTCGGATTGGCACCCTATAGCATGCTTTTCCATACTACCTATTTTAGAATATAAATCTTTAAGAATAAGTGCTTTCGTCGTCTATATAAGTTGTGTGAAATAATGATTCTAAAAAAGGGGTGTCCTATTTGTAATGGAGATTTGAAAGGAAATGATACTTACAAATATTTATGTTTATGTTGTTGTGTGTTGTTTGATAAGAAACACGTAACTGGAAATATTTTCAGCATGGAAACAAAAACCATGGGTTATTTTTAGAATCTTAGCTTATCGAAAAAAGATTTCTGAGGTTCTACATCCTCGCCCAAAGCTTTTGCAAAATCTTCCATTATTTTCTTTTCTTTCTTGGAGAGTTTTTTTGGAATTTGAACAATTACTTGCACAAGTTGATCTCCATATCCCCTACCATGGAGTTCAGGAAG
The DNA here is from genome assembly GCA_964654165.1 of uncultured Methanosarcinales archaeon. GTDB lineage: Archaea > Nanobdellota > Nanobdellia > Woesearchaeales > CAZZGN01 > CAZZGN01. The sequence goes on from CAZZGN010000014.1 coordinate 17,853, forward strand.
ACCTTTATCAGCCATTCTAAAAACTGTATGGCTTTGCGTACCGGAAGGTATTTTCATAGTAGCTGAGCTGTTAATTGTGGGAACGGATATTTCTGCACCCAATATTGCCTGAACTATTGAGATTGGTACTTGACAAAATAAGTCATGGCCTCTTCTTTCAAAAAAATCATCTTCTTTGATATGAACTGTTATGTATAAATTTCCTTTGGAACCTCCTTGATGTCCAGATTCCCCTTCTCCAATTATTCTTAATGTGTTTCCATCACCAATACCATCAGGGATTGTTACTTCAATTGTTCTCTCTTTATTGAGACGTCCTTCCCCCCTACAGTCTTTGCATCTGTTTTTTATGGTGGTGCCCTGTCCATGGCATTCATTACAGGGAGAGGTTGTTTGGAATAATCCAAAAGGTGTTCTTTGTGATCTTCTTACCATTCCATTTCCTTTACATGTAGGACATTCTATAACATCAGATTTATCTTCTGCGCCTGAGCCATCACAACTATCACAACTTTCTTTTCTATTGATTGTTATGTCTTTTTTTAATCCGTGATAGACATCTTTTAATGTAATTTCTAAATCTGTATGAAGGTCTGCACCATTAGAACCCCTACTAGTTCTTCTTCCACCAAAATGACCGCCACCAAAGAAACTCTCAAATATGTCATCAAAATCAAAATTTCCAAATCCAAAATCTCTAAAATCTGAAGTATTGAAACCGGAAAAATTATTGTCTGCCGTACCGAATTGATCGTAATGTTGTTTTTTCTTATCATCCGCTAGAACTGAAGCTGCTTCATTTACCTCTTTGAACTTTTCAGCTGATTCTGGGTTGTCTTTATTCAAATCAGGGTGATATTTCTTTGCTAGTTTTTTGTAAGCCTTCTTTATTTCATCTTTTGAAGCGTCCTTACTCACACCCAATATTTCATAGTAGTCTTTTGCCATTAATTTCCCTCAAATCTTTTCATATCTTCTGTGAGTTTGTCTGGACTTAAACCAATCTTATTAAAGATTTCCTTTTCAAGTTCAAAAACAAATTTATCTGTTTTTGTTTGATATTCCTTATCAATTCCTTTAATTCTTCTTTTTTGTGCATATCTTGCGTGACCTTCATCAAGTCTTTCTTTTAAACTTACTATATTTGAATGTGTTACACGTTTATCTGCATAATAAACAATTTTTTCTTCCCATGAATTAAGTTTTAATTCTCCTTTAGGAAAATGGTAACCGTGTTTTCTTATGATAGTTGCCATTTCAGGGTATTTTTCTTTGAAAATCTCGTATGCCGCTTCTTCATGTGAAAGTCCAGAGTATTTCTTCTTGAGTTCTATCCATTTCATTCTATCTTTTTCTGAAATTTTGAAGGA
>CAZZGN010000015.1:0-18782 GCA_964654165.1 uncultured Methanosarcinales archaeon
TTACAGTTATTGGATAGATAACGCCACCTGTACCAGCTACTGCATTTTGTACATCGACACCAGCTATGATAACTGGGGTTGCGTCAATAGGTACAACAGGTATATTAGCTTCGCATAGTTCTCCGCCAACAACATTTATGTCTGTTGTTTCGTAAACCATGTCATCGCCATCATGGAATAATACTTCCACAAGAACCTTGTGTTCACCTAGATCTGCACACTGAGGAACTCTCATATATAGTTCTTCAGATGTAACTGTTTCGTCAGCTTCTATCTCATCAATATAATCTGTTGCGCTAATTCCGAGACTTGGAATAGAAACTTTTACTCTGACTCCTTCGTCTTCATCATTATCGCCAATGTTCTTTACCCTTACTGTAGCTAGAAGAGCTCTTCCAGCCTGAACTTCATTTTCAGGGCTTAATACGACATCCTTAATCCAAACACCATGGCTGTCTGAAACAACTCTTAAGTCATATGTTTGATAAATTTCGTCGCCGAAAGCATCTGAAATTGTTACTCTAAGTTTGTACAAACCATCATCCATTCTTACTGGAAGCTTTAAATCTAGCTTCTTAGAATAGGTTGTACCTTCAATAACATTGAAAGCGCTTGTGATGTCTTCAATAAGATCTCTTTGATCGTAGCCTCTTACTCTAGCTTCAATCTGTACATCTTCGAAAACTTGCCCAGCTGTGCCATTCAGAGCAAACTCAACAACGATTTCGAACTCTTCATTCTTATCGAAGCCTGAGATATCCGTTGTAATACTTGGGTTTAATACCCTGTCATCCATTCTTACTGTAAGCGAACTTGCAGTAAGAGCAAATGCACTTGAAGTTGCAAGTACCATTGCAAACAATACAAGCATCAAAACACTAATCTTCTTTATTCCCATTTTCTTACCCCCTAATTGGTTTCTTATTTTGAAAGACATGAACATGCCTCAGTGTATGTCGCTATAAAAACATCGCTTATATATAAAGTTTTTGTTTGTGAGTAGTTACTCTTAGTAATCATCCCCCAGTCATTATACTTTATTTATAAACCCTCAGTGTCTCCGTTGGTAGCGTTTACTCTATTATAAAGTCTCTGTGTACCACTCTTCTGTATTCGTCGTTACTGAATGTGAAGTGTATTGCATATAATCCTGGCATAGCATCATAAGGAATGTCTAGTGCAAGGAATCTTGAAACTGTATCATCAAAGTCAAATCTATGCAATGACTGATATATGCCTAATTCAGGGACAACTGCAGATATTTTGAAATCATCTAGCTCGTTTCCTGTATTTGTTATTGCAATATACCATTCTGCCTGATTTCCTGGAAAAATATAACCTTCATTAGTCAAATAAAGGGTGTTTATCATTATTCTTGCCCTTGGAGAATCCTTAGCTTGCCCGTGGCTTAATACAGTGATATATTCTACATCTGTAGCAGTTTGACCTAGTTCATCTATGACTGTAAGATAAACTGCATATGTTCCTTGATCCATGTATGTGTAATATACATACTTACCATAAACCAATGGATTAGGATAACCAAAGTTCCATTCATACGTTAAGTTTCCATATCCTGTTCCAACTCCTTCAAAGCTAACATACAATGGTTTCTCGCCAGAGGTTGGGTTAGCTATAATTTCAGCTGAAATTGGATAATTAGAGCCGTTGATAACTTTGACATAAGCATTTCCAGAAGCATTACTGCATTGATCAAATGCTGTTACAATACATGTGCCTACATTATATGTAACTAACATTCCACTTTGATTAATAGAGCATGGTCCTGTTACAGCCCATGTATATCCGCAACCTCCAGTTGCTGTGAACTGTTGGTATACATTGCTGTTTAATATTATCGGACTTGGTGTTACTGTTATAACAATCTGACCTGGTTCTGTTACTGTAACATTAGCTGTTCCATATCCTGTACTGCATTGATCATTAGCAAACACTATGCATTGACCTGCTCCTAAAGCAGTTAAAAATCCTGATTGATTAATTGAACAAGGACCTGTTACATTCCAATCATATCCACAACCCCCAGTTGCATTGAACTGTTGATTTTGACCGACAGTTAAATTTGCTTCAGGTGGGATTACAATTATTGTTGGTGCTGTTCCATTTGTTACTGTAACATTAGCTGTTCCTACCCCTGTACTACATTGATCATATGCGTAAACTGTGCATTGACCTTGAGCAAGAGCTGTTAAAAATCCTGTTTGAGTTATACTACAAGGGCCACTAACTGTCCATATATAAGCACAACCTCCAGTTGCATTGAACTGTTGATTTTGACCGACAGTTAAATTTGCTTCAGGTGGGATTACAATTATTGTTGGTGCTGTCCCATTTGTTACATTTAATATTGCTGTTGCAAATTCTCCATTATCTTCTACTTGTATATTACAAATTGTTTGTGAGAATCCTGTAACTTCAACAACGTCATTATTGTTTTCTGTGAATGAACAATCACCGCTAAGCATTGTCCATGAATAAATTCCACTATCACCATTAATAGCTGTAAAGTTATAACCTTGGTTAACAACTTCTTGAGCATAAGGTGGGATTATTTCAAGACTTACATTTGTTACTTGTGTAACATTAACAATTGCTGTATCGAAAAGACCACTTCCTGAATCTTTTGCTTTTATAACACAAACACCTACTGAATTTCCAATTACCGTAACATTTTTTCCTAGAATTTGTACACCTTCGCCATTATCAACTAAAGTGCAATGTATTCCTCCGGAAACAAAACTCCACAAATAATTTCCTGTATATCCGCCTGTAGCTTCCAGGAGAACTGAATCTGCTACAAGTATTTCTGAATATTCAGGCTGAACGTCAACTGAAGCGTCGACAACAGTTATGTATGAATAATCATAAGCTCCACTTGCTGTGTCTGTAGCTTTTAATGTGCAATTACCTATAGAAACTCCTACTAGTTCTGTTGTATCAGAAGTGCTTGGATTTCCTGTAAAAGCACAGTGATTGCTTCCGTCAGTTATGTCCCATAAATAAGTTCCAGAAAATCCACCTGTTGCTGTGTATATATGTTGAGCTCCTTCAAGTAATGTATCTGGGTTAGGTGTAACTATTACACTAGGCATATTATGAATTGTTACAGTTGCTGTATCAAATGCTGAACTACATCTGTCCTGAGCTGTGACTACACAACTCCCTATTGCTGATGCAACGAGATAACCTGTGTCTTCTCCAATTACACAATTTCCTGCAGAAGGGAATGTATCCCTTATACCAAGTAAAGATAGTAAGTTGTCTATAAATCCTGAATTTCCAGAGTTATCGCTATCTGCAACACTCCATGAATAATCATCTTCTTCATTTCCACATAATCCGCCACTAGCGTTAAATTGCTTATAATCATATCCTGGATTCAAGAAAAGATCTGCATGAGAAGGGTCAATAACTACTGTTACGCTTTCTACATCAAGAGTTGCATCTAATTCTCCTAGTCCAAGAGTATCTTGTACTGTTATAATGCAATCAATTGAAGGCTCAATACCTGATGCCATTGCTGTATTTCCGTTTGGAGTTATTGAACAGAATTGTGATGGTGAAATTCCCCAATCATAATTTCCAAGAGCTCCTGTTGCTGTAAATTGTTTTTGTTCTCCTTGGTATGCTGTTATATATTGTGGAGTCAAAGTCATTAAGTTTGTAGTTTTTACAAATTCAACGGAAGCAGTATCTTGGATACCTGTTGGAATATCTGTTACTCTAACATCACAATCTCCTTCTGAAATTCCTTTTACTGTGAATGTAGTTCCTGTGTTTCCGCCAACTTGGAAGCAGTAAGCAGTTAATATCTGCCAAACATAATCTGTTCCGCCGTGTGCTGTAAATGTTTCTTCTTGTGAAATAAACATTTGTGTATTTGGATGTGTGATATAGACAGTTGGTAATGAAATTAAATCTAAAGTAGCGTCTAGTTCTCCTAATCCAAGAGTATCTTGCACTGTTATAATGCAATCTGTATTTGGGTTAGTTCCCATTGCTGTTGCTGTATTTCCATTTGGTGTTATTGCACAATCTTGTGATGGTGAAATTTGCCAATTGTAACTTCCAATAGCTCCGGTTGCTGTAAATTGTTTTGATTCTCCAGGGTATGCAGTTACATACTGAGGAATTAATGTCATTACGTTTGTTGTGCTTAGTACTTCAATTGAATCTATAGCTTCTGCATTGCTTGGAATGTCTGTTACTTTAACATTGCACATACCTTCTGAAGTTCCTTTAACTGTGAATGTAGTTCCTGTAGATCCAGAAGTTGCTATACAATTACTTGAAGTTATTTCCCATAAATAATCTGTTCCTTCATGTGCTGTAAATGTTTCTTCTTGTGAAATAAACATTTCATTATTAGGGTGAGTTATGTATATGTTTGGTAGAGAAATTATTCCCATTTGAGCTGTTGCTGTTCCTGGGCTTCCTGTGTCGTCGACTGTTATGTCGCATGTTCCAACACCATTACCTTGTATTTCAGCTTGACTTCCTTGTGTACTTTGTATAGAACAAGGTCCTGATACTGACCATTCATAACCATATCCGCCAGCTGCTGTGAATGTTTGTGTTTGACCAACGTAAATTATAATTCCGTTTGGATCTATTGTTAATGTAGGGACAGGTTGTGTGATTGTGAAAGTTGTTATTGTTGGATTGATTATGTATTGTCCATCTTGATCCATTCCCCATATTTCAATTTCATATGATCCTGGATAATAATCTGCTGTGCTTACTGTAAAAGAATCTTCAAATATAGGAGACCAAGTTATTCCTGTTGCGTCTGGAAAGTTTTCCATTAAGTTATTAGTTCCATATTCCCATGAATTAGTTTCATATTCAACTGGATAGAAAACTCCTGTAACTGTATAGAGCAAAGTTGCCTGCTCATTATAGTTTAAGTTTTTGTGATGTGATCCGTCGTCATATGATATTCCTACATTTGCAACAGCAGATACTGCAGTTGCTAAGAAAATTGTCATTACGACAAACATCAACATGATTATTAGTTTATTTTTCATTTTCATACCCCAATTAAAAATTGATATTGCCACCTACAGTAAAGTTGAATCCCTTATGTATCCCCATATCATACACTTTTACATCTGTATTAGGTATTGTGCCATTGATGTTAGGGAGATCATAACCAAATGAAACAAAGATTCCGCCTCTATGTCCACCGCCAGCTTTATTCTCTTTTCTCTTGCCAAATTCTAAACCTGTTTTGAATTTGATAGTTGGTGAAACTGCAAGGAGAGTATAATCATTAGGCAATCCGAAAGTTGTATTTAATGTTCCATCACTCAGTTCGGTATAGTTGTCGAATATCATTTCAGTTAATTCAACAATATTAAAATTTAGACCGGCCGCAAGCTCAAAATATAATGTTGGAGCTTTTTTTGCTCTGAATATTCCTGCAATTTCTAAATCCAATGAAGGATATTCCTGTACAAATCCGTTATAACGATAAAAATGAGATTTTCCATTTTCTGATCTATCAATATCTCCACTAATTTCTCTTAACTCAATCCCTTCTTCTGAGAAAACAGACATTGGAACACGGCCAGCTACCTTTAATCCAAATGCATGACCCTTATTTGTATAACCTGCAGGTGCGTAAAGAAAACTAAGGTATCCCTCTCTTTGGCCGTTATTTCCGGCAAGAACACCAAGAGAAATATCATATTTAGAATCATGTGGTGTAACTGGTTCTTTTGGTTTATGTTTTTGAGATGGTTTATCATTATCTGAAGGTTTATTATCTGGTTTATCATTATCCCCTTGATCTTGTGCTTGATCACAATTTTTAACGTCTACTTTTACGTGTGCACCGTCTCGTCCTATATCTGTGCCTTTATAAAATACTAATTGGTATACCCTTGCTGATCCTTCTTGAACAGCTACTACTTCTCCATTCACAATTTTAACAGCATCTCCACCAGCAGTAAATCTTGTATCATATTTACTATCACTATATTTTTCTTTGAACATGTTATCAAGTAAAAAAACATAATTTCCAACACAAGTCTTAATCAATTCTCCATCCTTGAATTCCAGTGGGCCTAAAACTGATTTTCCACCACAATGAACACTTAATGAATCTGGTGCCATAACTTGAATATCATTAGAAGATGGAATGTATGTATTTGAAAGATCTGTCTTGTTCATACTTGCTTCTTGAGCAGGTCTGTTCAAATCACTCATAATATTGTTTAAATCTGAAGCAGCTTGTAAGTTAGCGGCATAACCAAAAACAGCTGGCAATGCAACTGCTCCTGCTGTTATTCCAATTGTTTTCCAGTCAATATTTTTTTCAGAAGTGACAAATTTAGGTACATAATCAGGTCCGAATTCCTTTAGCACTTCAAATCTGAATTTAAGATCTTTTGCAATATTTCTTGCATTTTTAGCTAGATTAGAATTGTATAAATTGTTGATTGTGTTTTCAAATTTCGATCTCAAGTTCATTATAATAACCTCGCGAGTATAATTTGTATCACTGAGCAATGGTAATAACTATATAAAGCTTTGTATTTGTAACTACTTATCAATGAGGATACTTTAATGAGAAGTATGTATAAGTATGGTTTTGTTTCACAAACCTTATAATATTCTCTCCAGAACCTGTTAACATGAAGATTGTAATTGTTGGAGCTGGACCAATAGGGTGCTATGCAGCTTATCTATTAGCAAAAGCTGGAAAAGAAGTTGAAGTTTATGAAGAACATGAAAAAATAGGTCTGCCATTTCAATGTACTGGTTTGTTAACAACTTCCATAAATAAAATTCTAAAAGTTCCTGAGGATATGATAACTAATAAAATAAATAAAATAAAAGTTTTTTCTCCAAATAACAATATTGAATTAAATTTAAAAAAAGAAGAGATTGTTCTTGACAGAACTGAATTTGACAAACACTTAGCAAGAATTGCAGAAAAAGCTGGAGCAAAGATTTTCACATCACATAGATTTCTAAATTTTAAAAATAATGAAGTAACAATAAAAAATCTTAAAGATAATAAATTAAAACAAGTAAAAGCTAATTTTCTTATTGGCGCAGACGGTCCGAATAGTAAAGTAAGGGATTTAATTAATAGAAAAAAAATTGATTTCTACGTCGGTGTTCAGGCGACAGCTGTTATGAAGCATGATAAGAATTCATTAGACACGTTCTTTGGAAATAAATTCCCAGGTTTTTTTGGATGGATTGTTCCAACTTCAAAAAGAAGTGTAAGAATAGGATTGGCAGCGAGAAAAAAAGCTGGATTGCTTTTCGATAAATTTATTAAAAAAATGCTGAATGGGGATGGATTATGCGAACACCAGGGAGGATTAATACCTGTTTACAATCCACAATTAACCATAATTAAAAATAACATTGCTATCGTTGGTGATGCTGCAACCCACGTTAAATCCACAACAGGTGGGGGGATTGTTCCGGGCATGATCGGGGCAAGAGAAATCGTCAACAAAATATTGAAAAGAAAAAAAACAGCAAAAAACATATCTTTGAAAATCCATAGACAATTAATTCTTCATAACATTGCAAGAAAAGTTCTAGATAATTTTACAGATGATGATTTTGATTTATTGATTAGTTTGTGCAAAAAAAAGAAAATAAAAAATCTTCTTGAAAATATGAGTAGGGATTATCCATCAAAATTTATGATAAAAATGTTATGGAAGGAACCGAGGTTCTTATTGTTCGGAAGAAGGCTGTTGAAATATTATTTTTGAACGTAATAATAATCAGATTTTTCAATACATGGAAAAGTGAAACGGAGAGAAGTCTCTTCTTGATAAGAAATAACATCTATTATTCCCCCATTACTCTTGACAAAATTTCTTGCATGCCATAACGCAATTCCATGTCCTTCTTTTTCTTCCCTTGTTGTAACACCCTTTTCAAAAATATTTTCTATGATAGTGGAAGGTATCTCAATTCCATTATTAAAGATTGAAATCTGGTAAAAATCTGATTCCAATTTTTCTCCCTCCACAACTATTTCACCTTTTTTAGTTTTATCTGGAAATCCATAGTCTATGGCATTGTCTATTATTGGCTTAGCAACATTTAGGACGAAATCTTCTTTTGTTTCGATTACAGCTTCCAGATTAATGACTAATCCTAAATTTTTATTCTCCCAGAGACCAAGATAATGCCCTCTATAAAATAATTCTAGATCCTGGTTAAACAAGTAGAATTCTTTTTGGAAATTAGGAGAAAATCTCCTGTTCAGAAGATAAATAAACTGGTGATGAGAAGAAACCATCTCATTGCGAAGCTCATTGCTTATTTCTGAATTTTCGATGACTGAGAGATGCCAAGTGTCAATATTTTCCAATATTAGAAATGCCTCATGAATACTTTCTGAATCTTCTGGTATTTTCTCAATGGCATCAAATATCTTCGGATACCTTTTCCCTGAGGAAGAACTAACTGCTTTGAGATAGGATTCATATAATTCTGGAATATCAAATTCATGTAAATAACTTTCAGTTTGGTATGGGTATCTTTTCAGCTCATGAAACAAAAAAGGCAATCTAGAGAATTTGGTATTTTTTATTACATTTGAAACGTCTGATTCCGAAAACTGTAGGCTTCCCATTGACTGAGGGTCGCCGAAAGAATATTTATAATTATCTGAACCATAATACAATTGACTGTACCCCAAATCCACAACATTTATAAGTAAAATCCGGTTTTCGAAGGGAAGGGGGAGTATATATGGAAAATCACGATCACGTTAAGGAAGAAAAAGAGGAGAAGAAAGTAAAGAAAAGAATGATAAAAGTTGACAAAAAAGTTGTCAATGTTATCTTAATCATACTATTGCTCTTGATACCTATGTCTTTGAGTTTCTATTATAGAATACAACCAGCATATTTACCGTTTATGGATGAGCAAGCAGAAAATAATGTAATTAATTATTACAAAAACCAAATAAGCAATGAAGTTGAAAGTAAATTTGCATATTTCCCTCCGGAAAAAAGGGCTGAATTAGTTGATGAGCAGTTTAGAGTTCTTTTGGAAGAGAATGGCGACATGATTAATGAGCAGGTTGAAGAAACTGCAAGGCAAATGAAAGCCATGATTCAGGATGATAAAAATAACACGTATCTCATAGCCATTGATCCATGGATGCAATATAAATATACAAAGAATTATTTAGAGACAGGAACTGTAGGAGACACTGTAATAGATGGTAAAGGTTATGTCACTTTAAGAGATGGAAGAGAAGAAAATGCTGAAAGTAATAGATTTCATCCATGGCTCATGGCACAGATGCATAAAGTCCTAAGAATTTTCGATGGAAACCTCGATCCTATGAAAACTGTGTTCTTGTTTCCATTGATATGGGTCACTCTCTCTGTCATTCCTGCTTTCTTTATTGGGAGAAGATTGAGCAACAATCTTGGCGGTTTTATTACTGCAACATTAGTAGCTGTACATCATGCTATTATGAGCAGAACTGTGGCTGGTTTCTCTGATACGGATGCATATAATGTATTTTTCCCCTTATTTATTCTATGGTTCATCATTGAAGCTTATTTTGTTGTTGGATGGAAAAAGAAAACTATATTTGCAAGTCTTGCAGGATTGTTTACTGGTTTTTATTCCATAACTTGGACTGGATGGTGGTACACATATGATTTTGTCATCATGTCAATATTGGGATTCATAATTTACAAAATAATAAAAGACAGAAAACAGATAAAGAAAAAGATTTCTGAACTTATGTCCGATTCAATTGCAATAGGTGTCACTTATCTTTTATCTGTAATGGTTTTTGTAGTGGGTTTGCAAGGATTATTTTCTGGGAAAAGTTTTGGAATTAGTGTAAACATATTCACTTCTGCATTGAGAATGCCGTTTAAATTCTTGCAATACCAAGATGTTGGAATAACAACAATATGGCCAAATGTATTGACAACTGTGGCTGAGCTTAACCCTGCATCTATAGCTAAGGTTGTTAGCTCTATAGGCCCTTCAATTCTTTTCTTCTTATGCATGGCAGGAATAACTTTAGTTATGGTAAAAGACAAAATCAAAAAAGAAGAAGGATGGATAATTGGGGGAAGTCTTGTGTGGTATGTACTGATTATGTTTTTTCAAAAAGACATTTCAAATGTTTATCTATTCTTGTTCATGATAGCTCTTCCAACAATAATAGTTGTATTGATGGGTCTGTTTGAAAAGACTGATTTGAAAATTAAACATAGCATATTATTGCTTGTCTTTTTGACTGGTACATTCTTAGCGGCGACAAAGGGTGTAAGATTTGTTGCTTTATTTATTCCAATAGCTTCAATCTGTATTGGAATATCATCGGGAAGAATTTATACATTAGCAAGCGGTTGGTTGACAAATGCTTTGAGCATAAACAAAATTCTTGTCAGAGCTGTGCTTGTTGTAATAATGTTATGGGTGATTCTTCCAGTCCCTTTAAGTTCTGGATGGAATCAAACCTTACATGAAATCCCAAGTTACAATGATGCATGGGATGATACTCTTACCATCATCAATCAATCCTCAGAAGACGCAATCATAACCTCATGGTGGGACTTTGGACATTGGTTCGTTGCAGGAAGTGAAAGAAGAGTTACATTCGATGGAGGATCACAAGGAGATAGAATTCATTGGGTTGGAAGAACTTTGTTAACTAATAGTGAAAAAGAATCATTAGATATATTGAGAATGTTAAACTGTGGACAGAATGGAGCAAGAAGACAACTTGAAGCACTCTATGAAGATGATTATAAAGCTATTAAAACTTTGTACAAGGTTATAGCTGAAGACAGAGAAGGAGGAAGAAAAATCCTTGAAGAAACTGGTCTTAAAGATGAAAACATAAATTCTATTTTGGAAATGACCCATTGTGAAAATTTGATTGACCAATACTACATTGCCTCTGAAGATATGATTGGTAAATCAGGAGTGTGGGGGCATTTCGGAGTGTGGGATTTTGATAAAGCATATTTGTTCAATAGAATAAAGAGTTCCACATTAAATGAAGGTAAGGAAATTTTAATGGATGAATATAATCATAGTGAACTTGCTGCAAAAAATTTGTATTATGAAATACAACAAGCCGATGGAGACCAATGGATTAGTGGATGGCCTAGTTATGGGTCAAGTGTCTCACAATGTGATACTTTGAATGAAACAAAAATAGCGTGTAAAACTGGATTGATATATGATATTAAAAATGATGAAGCATTCATTTCTACGCAGGAAGGATTGTTGCATCCGAAAGCATTTTCATATGTTCTTGATGGTAAATTTGAATATAAAGAATATGAAGATGGCATTGATTTAGGTGCAGTGATGTTCCCCAATAATGGAAAACTGAATTCAATTTTGACTTCTCCGGAACAGACTGCTAGTATGTTTACAAGGTTATATTTCTTTGATGGATTGGGGCTTGAACATTTCGAACAAATTTCACATAAAGTCGGAATAGATGGTGTTGATATTTATTTATACAAGGTGAATTGGCCTGAAGAAGAATAAAGATGTGTGGGTTGTAATTCCTGCACATAATGAAAAAAAGAGTATTGGCAGCGTTGTGGAAGCTTGTTTTAATTATGTAAATAATGTTGTTGTTGTGGATGATGGTTCTAAAGACGACACAAAAAACATTGCAGAAGCAAGTGGTGCCACAGTTCTTCAGCACATACTAAATATTGGGAAAGGCGCTGCTTTGAAAACTGGATGTGAATACGTTCTTAAAAAAAATGCTAAGATTATTATTGTTATGGACGCTGATGGGCAGCACAAGCCAGAAGACATCCCACGGTTCATTGAAGCATTGAATGGTTGCGATATTGTTTTTGGTTCAAGAAGAATTAATAAAAATATGCCAATTGTTTTCAGATTAGGGAATTATTTTTTGAATAAATTTTCTACATTATTGTTTGGCATTCATGTCCACGATACACAATCTGGATTTAGAACTTTTAAAACAAAAATATACCCATTAATAAGATGGGAATCAAATGATTATAGCATGGAATCCGAAATGATTGCAAATGTTGGTAAACATAAATTAAGATATAAAGAAATAACAATTGATACTATTTATGGGGATAAATATAAAGGTACAACAGTCATCGATGGTATTAAAATTGCGATAAAAATGTTAAAAATGAAGGTGAATAACTAAAATGTATTTTGCAAAACTTATAGGGAGTTTGTTCCTTTTATTTATGATGTATTACACATACATCCATTTTAAAAAACAAGAATTTGATAAAAATGTATTTTTATTTTGGGAGATTTTATGGAGTATATCTTTAATTTCAATAATATATCCTAAAACACTAACACCCATCATGGAAACATTTAATTTTACAAGAGCTTTAGATGTAATGATTGTACTTGGGGTAATGTTAGTAGTCGGGTTATCATTTCAAAGTTATTTAAACACCCTAAAAATAAAGAGAAGAGTGAATAAATTAGTCAGGAGAATTGCAATTGAAAATGTTACAACTAAAAAAAGTAAGAAATAATATTGTTAAATCAAAAATATGGATTCAAAGATCTATGTCTTGGATTTCAATTATTAATGCTGGAATGATACTGTTCTTGGTCTTAGCTAAATTTCAAGATTATGGAGTAAATATTCATATTACAAAGTGGATTATACCAATTTATATTTTTGCTATACTTGTTATGGTGGTTGTTGGATATTTTGAAGATAAAATGGGATTTTTTAAAGAAGAAGTAAGAGAACATACAAATAGAAATCCCCAAATGCAAGAAATTTTAGAAAGATTGGATAGAATTGAGAAAAAAATAAAATGAAATTACTCATAATAAGTCCTAATTTTCGTGAACCAAATGCATGGATGATATCCGCTTACAATACTGCGATTAATCTTGCAAAAATAAAAAATGTTGAAGTTATTGTTCTTACCTCTCAAACAAAAGGAAGTAAAAAATTTGAGATTATTGAAAATGTTAAGGTGTATAGAAGCAAAGCTTTGTATATTCCTGATCCGTTCAATTATGCTTTTACACCATTCATATTCAGAGATTTAAAAAAATTGATAAAAAAGGAAAATCCTGACAAATTTCTCATCAACAAGTACATGTTCTTTTCGTCGTTGACATCATTCCAATTAAGATTGATGGGCAAGAGATATATCATGCAGACAGATACATTTCCTGGATATTGTTGGTTTGCTCCGTCGAAAATACTCAATTTTTTCATGTGGATATATACTAGAACTCTTGGATTATGGGTCTTACATCTTGCAGATAAAGTTATTGTGTTATATGAAGGACTAAAGAGACCTGCTAAGCAACTTGGTCTAAAAAATGTAGAAGTAATTCCAAATGGAGTTGAGTATGCTAAATTTGATAAGGCAAAACCTGCAAAAGATATTCTTGATTTTAAGAAAGATAAACTACTAATAACTTACGTAGGAAGATTAGATGAGATTAAAGGGTATAAACATGTTCTAAAACTGGCTGAAGAAATGAAAAATGATAGCAGGGTTAAATTTCTTTTTGTATGTGGGAACAAATATCCTAAGAAAAGAAAAGAACTTCAGAAAAAATACCCGACTATTAAATTTGAAGGATTTAGAAAAGATATTGCTGAAATTTTTAAAGCAAGTGATATCCATGTACTATCTTCATATAATGAAGGCCTTCCTAATTCTGTAATGGAAGCAATGGCTAGTGGGTGTGCTGTTGTGGCAAGTGATGTAGGTGGGGTTAGTTCCATTATATCAAATAATAAAGAAGGTTTATTATTCCAAAGAGATAATTATCCTAAAATGAAAGAGCTAGTATTAAGATTGATTTCTGATTCACAAGTTTTAAAAGGGGTAAAAAAGACTGGTAAGGATAAGATAAAAAAAGATTTTAACTTGTCTATTATAGGCAGGAAATTGTTGAAAGAGCTGAAATGAAACTATGCATTCTTATCACTGGACTTGGTACTGGCGGAGCGGAGAATAATCTCCTAAAGATACTTCCAAAATTGAATATAGATGTATTTATTATTAGCCTCACAAACAATAATACAATTGGAAAAGAGCTTGAGAAAAAAGGAATCAAAATTCATTATCTTGGATTGAAGAAAAATTTATTCAATCTTCCTTCAATAATCTTGAAGTTTAGAAATGTTATAAAAAAAGAAAAACCTGATATATTAAACAGCTATTTAATTCATTCAAATCTCTTCGGGAGGATATTCGGAAAGCTGTTTGGAGTTAGGAGGGTTGTGTGCTCTGTTAGAAACAAGCACATAAACAAGCCTTTCCTCAATCTTATTGACAGATTAACATCAGCGCTTGTTAACCTGTATCTGCCAAATTCAAATGCAGTTGCAAGATTTATGATTTCTAAAGGTATACCAAAAAATAAAATAAAAGTCATTCCAAATGGCATTGATTTTAGTGAAATAATTGAAAAAAATGAAAAAACAACCAAAAAAGCCAGAGAAATATTAAATCTCAAACAAAACGATTACATCATAGGAACTGTTGGAAATTTACAAGAGAAAAAAGATCATAAAACTGTTATTAGGGCACTTAGTAAATTAAATAAAAATGTCACTTTTTGTATAATTGGGAAAGGGCCACTAAAAAATTCATTAATGAACGAAGCAGAAAGATTGGGTATTACAAATAGAGTTATAATTAAAGATAATATTAGCAATGCAAAAAAAGTTATTGCAGCATTTGATGTATTTGTATTAAGTTCATTACATGAAGGGATGAGTAATGCATTGTTAGAAGCAATGGCTTCAAAAGTGCCGGTAATAGTTAGTGATATTGAAGAAAATAAAGAACTTGTAAGGGGTGGTGTTGAAGGACTTATATTTAGAACAAAAAATCCTGCTGATCTGAAAAAGAAGATTGCTCTCCTGATGGGAAAATCGCGTAAAAGAATTTCTTTGGGTAAAAATGCATATAAAAAAGTAAAGGAAGAATACAATCTCAAAAGTATAATTGCAAAATACAGGGAGGTATTGTTAGTAAGATGAAATTTTACAGCAATATTTTACAGAAAATTATATTTCCTGTCTCAAACTTATTCATGGGGCGGTTGTTTTGGAAAAGATATAAAGCATTGATGAGAAGCCAATGGGATGACAGAGAAATTATCAGAACGAAACAACTAACAAAACTCAAGAAACTTGTGAAGCATGCGTATGAAAATGTTCCTCTTTACAAAGAAAAATGGGATGAAGCTGGTGTGAGTCCTACTGATCTTAAAACTATTGAAGATCTTGAAAAATTTCCAATAATAACTAAAGAGGATTTTAGAAAAGGTTTCCCAGAAAGATGTACAGATTCAAAATCTAACAAAAAAGACTGGCTTATGGATTCCACATCAGGGTCGACAGGAAGTCCCTTTTCTTTCGTGAGAGACAAACATTTCTCAGATATGACTCTTGCAAGCAAGTTCAGGAATTATACTTGGGCAAAGATAGATGTTGGAGACAAGATATTGTCATTGTGGGGCTATCATCAAACACCTATGAAGATAAAAATATTTGACAGGCTAATAAGAAAGCGATTCATTTCTGCATTCGATGTTGAGAAGGACTACGACAAATATGTTTTAGAAATAAACAGATACAAACCTGACCTTATTGAGGCATACACTGCTTCCCTTGTCCATTTCTCAAAACTTGTAAATGGAATAAAAGTTAAATCTGCAATCTGCTCAGCGGAAACTTTGTACGATGAACATAGAAAACTCATTGAAAAATCTTTAGGCACTGAAGTGTTCAATAGATATGGGTCAAGAGAAGCAGGAAATATAGCACATGAATGCGAAGTGCATGAAGGATTACATGTAAACGATGAAATTTATATTGTCGAGACTGTGAAAAATGGAAAACTAATAAATAATCAAATGGGAAGTCTCATCGTAACGAATCTTTCCAACTTCACTATGCCTTTCATTAGATATGATACAGAAGATTATGCAGTGCTGCCAAATAAATACATAAAATGTGGTTGTGGAAGAACATTAAGTAGAATGAAAAGTGTTGAAGGAAGAGTTACTGATTTCATCAAGCTCTCAAACGGTGATGAGCTCTCATACCTATTCTTCAATTATTTCTTTGAGCAGTACGGAAAATATTTAACTAGGTTCCAAGTTATACAGGATAAACAAAATCATCTAATTATTAATCTTGAAACGACAAACGAATTCAATGATGATATTAGAAAAAAGACACTTGATGGATTGAGAAAGAAGCTTGGAGGGAATATGAAAATTGATATGAATTCCGTAAAGCAGATCCAAAAAGAGAAATCAGGAAAAATACGCCCCATAAAGAGGTTAATATGAAAAACACAATCGCCATAATGGAAATGGAAGGGGGAATTGTATATCCTAAAATAACTCCGTTTGATCCTCCAAAGAAGTATCCTGAAGCACCGTTTGATATAGACATTGACACTTCAAACAAAGTGTATCCTCTTGTGAGGGATATGTTTTATCAGATGGGATTTGATAACAAGAATTATGGTAAGACATCATGGAATCCATTGGGTAGTATAATCAATCCTGGAGGGAAAGTTGTAATAAAACCTAATTGGGTTCTTGACAAATCTGAATATGATATAAATGCCCTTATTGCTC
Source organism: uncultured Methanosarcinales archaeon (assembly GCA_964654165.1). Lineage (GTDB taxonomy): Archaea > Nanobdellota > Nanobdellia > Woesearchaeales > CAZZGN01 > CAZZGN01. The sequence continues at coordinate 16,642 of CAZZGN010000015.1, forward strand.
ATATGTCTGTAATAAGAGCAATCGTTGATTATGCATGGAAGGCATGCGGTCCGAATGGACATATTTCTATTCTTGAATCACCCATACAAAACACAGATTGGAAGAATCTTATGAAAGTGACTGGTGCAGAGAAGACTGTACATTATCTCAAGGGAAAAGGAGTAAGTATTGATATACAAGATATCAGAACGGAAAGTTTTGTAGAGAAAGACGTACTTAACATATTTGGGTGGAGGCTAAAAACATTCTACAGGAAAAAAAGACCGGGCACCAAAAAAGGGTATAAGACTATAGATCTGAAATCAGAGAGTGCTTTGGATGAGATTAAAGGAAGTGCACATCTAATGCGTAGTATACAGAGATGGACTGCAAGATCAGCAAGGAAAGCACATAACAGTAAGCATCATAAATATAGTGTTCCGAGAGAGATACTTGAATGTGATGCCTTCATAAACGTTCCTAAACTAAAAACACATAGAAAGGCAGGTGTAACGCTAAGTCTCAAAAATCTTGTTGGTATGGTTGAGAAGAAGGAATGGCTACCCCATTATCTGAAAGGAACTCCAAAAGAAGGGGGAGATGAATGCCCAAGAAAGATGGATCCTATTATAAAGTTTATAGATAATATTGCGATAGTGTCATTCTTCAAAAGATTCGGGTTTTCAATCAGACCTCCAAAGGTTGAGAAGATGTGGCGAAAAAAGATAGAATCCGACCTAAATCAGCTAAAAAATGTAAGACAGGCGAATTGGTACGGTGGTGATACTGTGTGTAGGATGGTGTATGATTTGAATATGATACTTCTCCATGCAGATAAAGAGGGAAAGATGCATGAGGGAAAACAAAGAAATTATCTCTCAATAATAGATGGGATCATATCGGGGGAGAAATTTGGACCTCTTAATTCTATACCAAAGAAAACAGGTGTCATTATTGGTGGTTTTGACCCTGTGCTCACTGAATTTATTGGGACAAGAGTTATGGGTTTTGATGAAAAATACATAAAAACGCTAGATAATTTGAATAAATTAAGTTATTCGATAGGGAATAATAATTTTGAAGATACAAATATTTGTACAAACAATAGTAAATGGAAAGAAATTATTGATAATCCTTCAAAAGTTTCATTTAGTTTTATCCCTGCGCCAGGATGGACTGGACATATTGAATGGAAAGATTAAAAAATATGAGAAAGTTCATTATAAAAAGTAAAAGGATCATTTTTCTTAATAGCTAATTTCTCCATAGGACAAATATCAGTACCATCTTGATTCATTACCTTATCAATATATACTCCAGATTTAACAAGTATGTTGTTTTTTTCTAAAAGTTCTTTTGCTTTTTTTGACATTACTTTTGATTCAACAGAAATTATTTTTTTTGACCAGACTATTAACATTGCTGAAGCTAATCCCACAATTTTATCATACAAAATATATTTTTCTGAAAAATCTTTTATGAATTTTATACACTCAAAGATAGGCCTAATACCCCTGCCTGGAGAGGAAAACACCACCTCACCCTTATCATTAAACAATATAAGATTCATTTTTTGATTATAGGTGTGGTTTGACATTTTCAATAGCCTGTTTAAAAAATGATAAAATGGTCCCCCATATACAATTTGAAATTAATAGTGATATAGATAAAATAATCAAAATTTGGAAGGGTATTCCTACAAAATAATAATCAATTACTATCAAAACAGGTAATTCTATTGCAAATGCAAGTAAAATTGAACTTAACACAGGGAATCCTTTTGAAAAGAAATAACCAAATGTAACACCTAAAATGGCATTAAAAAGAAGAATGTAATAATTATGCATAATCACAGCAGAATAAATCGACCCTACAACTCCTGCAAAAAAACCACCTTTTGCTCCATAAATCATAGCTACTATGAAAATGGCCAATTGAAAAAAATGAACTCTGAAACCAAAAGAAGTATCAATATTTATCATTCCTAAAAAATTTGGAAATAGGGCAAGTGATATGAAAACCACCCTTCTTGACAAAGATGGCCAAAAATCGTTCTTGAATATTTCCACAAATTACCAAAAAAGTTGACTTTATTTAAAACTTGTGTATTAGGGTTAGGCTTATTGTTAGATAGTTCCATAAGAAATATAAATGGAGAAAAA
>CAZZGN010000016.1:0-17283 GCA_964654165.1 uncultured Methanosarcinales archaeon
AATTTTGTTATTCCTTCTCTTCCTTCGCAACTTCCTTCATCTTATCGACAACTTTCTTAAACGCATTAACTTGCGCTTCTGAAAGTTCACCATATTTCAAATGTTTTATTTTAATATCCCTAAGAAACATGTTGTCTATGTAAAATTGTTCAGGAATATCAAACATCTTCTTCATTTCGGGATCTTCAATCTTGCCTTCCATTTCAGGTTTATGACATTCATAGCAAAGAACCCATTTATCTCTTCGAGAAGCAAGTTGATAATTTTTCTTGCACCTAATGCATTTAAGTTTATATTTGAATGCCATAATAAAAAAGATAATGACTTAGTATATAAAATGATAAGTTTACCTAGCCGAATCTGTTTGTCTTTCTAATTCCAGTTTCTTTGCAATAGCAGCTGAATTAGCAGATAGATTAAAAGCTGCAATTATTTCGTCTGCAAGGCAATCGGAAGCTGACTTTTTAGAATTAAATGCCTTTTGATATGCTCCCTGCGTCATTAATCTCAAAACAAGATCAACCCTTCTCTGTGGAGAACTTTCAACAGCCTTTGGATATCTTGCTCCACCATACTCAATAGAGATTATCTCTTCTCTAGGTGCGGCGTTTTCAATAGCCTTAACAAGAACCAAAACAGGATTTTGATTAGTTTTCTTCTCAATCGTTTGGAAAGCATCTTCAACAAGTTTAAATGCTGTTTGAGATTTTCCAGTGATGTGGCCGGAAGTTACTTTGTGTTTCTTAGCCCTATGACCGGGAACCATTACTTTGTTTATCAATCTTTCAACAATAGAAACCTTAGCTCTGTGGAACCTATTACCAATGTGTCTTGCTCCAGTTTTTGGAACGAATCTCGGTTTAATATTTATATATTTTTTTAATCCTGGATCTTGGATTTGTATCCCTTCTGATGACCATCTGTTAAAAAATTTTATATCTACCATCTTTATTTCCTTGCTTTCTCTAATTTGCCTGCTCTTAACGCTTGCAGGCTTTGATCATTAACTTTTATGACCTGCCATCTCACACCAGGTATGTCGCCTTTTGCTCTTCCCATGACTCCACCGATGCATTCTATCATAACTTCATCGTGTTCATCAACAAGTTTTGTTGCGCCATCTCCAGGCAAGAAAGCTGTGACTTGTTTGCCATTTTTGACAAGCTGCACTCTAACACACTTTCTCATAGCTGAGTTTGGCTGTTTTGCTTCCAATTGAACTTTTTCAAGAACAAAACCTTTTGCCTGAGAACTTCCTTTCAATGGATCAGACTTTTTCCTTAATCCTAAGGTTCTCCTAACATAATATTTATCTTTCATTAAACTGTCCTTCCTTCTTCTAAACAGCTTTTTTCCTGCATTAAGACCATTTGATTTTTTTGCCATTCTATATAACCTTTATTTCATCAAGAGTAAAATATCTTTTGACTATTTTTTCATAATTTCTCAAATTTGAGGCATTTCTGCCAATAATCCTGCTATTAGTCTCAACATCCTCTCCTTTTACTGTGACAATATCACCTTCAGAAGATGTTTCAACAATCTTCAGGGGAAACACTAATCGTTTTATAAATGTTTCCCTATCCGCATCAAATTCCACTATCTTTATCTTTCTATTAAGCAATCCTGTAAGTCTCTTCGCATTTGCTCCTTGTTTTCCAACAGCTTTGCTTATTAATCCTTTATCAACAACAAAATAAAGTAAACCATTGCCATCCTCAAAAGCATCTTTAGGCCTTGTTCTTGTTTTCTGCTCAAAAAGTGCCATCAATTTCATGAGTACAAGGTCATATTTTATTTTCACAATCATCACTTCGAAAGTCCAAGAATAGAAACTGCAAAAGGTTTCTTGCAAACAATACCTAATTCGTTATTATTCACTGTCAATTCGACCACTTCAGTTGAGACAAGAGCCGAATAATGAGCTAGATCTTCTCTTACATCTTCTGGACAATTCATAGAAAGAAAAACTTTTGCCAAAGAATCTTTTTTTAATTCTTTAATCGTTTTTTCCGTTCCAATAATTATTTTTCCAGCTTCTAAAGCTTTCCTTATCTCGTCAGTTTCTTTGGTGTCTATCTTATTTGCCATCTATATTCACTTCCTAATTTTCGTAATTAATCCAGGCAATCCAGTTCCAACAGGAACAGGTTGGTTTAACATCACATTTTCAATAACACTATTTAATGGATCTCTTTCGCCAGTTACGCCTGCTTCAATTATATGTTTTATAGGTGTTTCGAAAGATGCTCTTGCAAGAACACTTGATTTTTCTCTAACTATACCATATCTTGTTATTCCCTTAACTTTTCCTGACATGCAGACTGCATCAGCAACAAGCATTATATGCCTTATATCAATATCCAATCCTTGTGTGTTTATAACTTTGTTAACTTCTTTAATGACAGCCTGTCTCGCAGCCTCTATCCCGAGGACTTTTGCTATCTCTTTTATGTCGTTTGAGATTGTTCTTGTAGTGTCAACACAATCTTTCTTCAAAATTTCTTTTAGGTTAGTTCCTGCAGTCACTACAATGAATTCATCCTCTCTTTTTATAGGAAGAACCTGTGTTATTCCTTTTATTCCTTTAACAAAAATTTCTTTTATTGACTGCTTTAATCTAAGCAAGTCATTAAGGCCTACATCCTTTCCTTTAACTTTGATTATTATTGACTCTGAATCTTTATCCTGCTTAACTGTGGAATTTTTTGCACCCTTTTCAATCTTTTTAAGAACAACCGAAGGAGTAAGCTGCATTCCCGCCATTTTACCCTTATCAAGTTTTATTTCAAGAATACCGTCAGTAACATTAACTGATATTTCTGCAAGGACATCCTGTAACTGAGATTCTTTTATAGATTGTGCTATCTGCCTTATTTCTTTTCCTTTGTTATATGGCTCTTTCAAATAAACTTCCATCATAGGAGTAGCAATATTCTCCCTGCCGTCCAGAATTTCAATTATTCTTGGCAGACCAACAGTTACGTTCATTTCTGATACACCAGCAAAGTGAAATGTATTCAATGTCATCTGTGTACCTGGTTCTCCAATTGACTCAGCTGCAACCAAACCAACACATTCCCCAGGATCAACAAGAGCATCGGTATATTCTTGGTATACAATCTTAAGTATTTCTTTGATCTTAGCTTCCGTAATCTTTTCTGGGAGATTGTTTTTTATTTCATCCAAAATAAGAGGTGGAAGTTTGTCTTCATAGTCTTTGAATAGTGCTTTCATTTTAATCACGATCTCATTATATTTCCAATAATTCTTTTGACATTAACTATGCCTTTTTCACTTCTTGAAACATCCATATTATCTTCACCATAAGAAAACTGTACAATTTTTCTTGATGCATCTCTGACTGTTCCATCATATTCAACTTTCAAGTCCTGTAATGCGTTTGCAAGTCTTCTATAAAGATAACCCGATTTAGGTGTTCTCAATGCCGTATCCATCAATGAATCTCTTGCAGTCATGCCCATAAAAAATAATTCTTTTGGTGACATTCCTTTTTTGAAACTATTGCTAATGAATCCATGCGCACTCGCACCCAAATCCCCTTTCCTAAAGCATGAAAGAGTTCGTCCAGAATAACCTTTTTTGATTCTTCCCCCTCTCAATGCTTGCTGTCCGACACAAGCAGCCATTTGAGCTAGATTAAGTAGATTACCTCTTGCTCCTGAATCAGCCATCACCATAGTGTGGCATTTTTTGTCTGCATGTTTTGCAACAATTTCACCTGTTTTGTTTCTTGCTTTGTTTAGTAATTCTAATATTTTCAATTCTAGTGTTTCTTCTATCCCTCTTCCAGGGAAGGCTTCCAATCCCCCTTCCTTAAATTGTTTAATAAGGGTTACAACATCTTCATCTGCTTTTGCGAGAGTTTCATTTATTTCACTTATCGCGCTTTGGGGAAGGTCTGTATCCGAGATTGCTGTTGAAAAGCCATGTCTTGAAAGAACTTCCGTACCCAATCTAAACAATTTTTCAAGGAAAATTAATGTGTCGTCTGGGCCGTATCTCTTGTGAAAATTTCTCAATAACAATCCTGAACCTTCTCCAAGATTTGCTCTGTCCATGATTCCCTTCACGAGAATTCCTTTTTTGATAAGAACTTCATCACTTCCTTTTTCATCTTTAGCTTTTGATCTTCCCAAATAATTAAAATCCTTTGGAAGCAATACGCTAAAAATTTCTTTTCCCGTCACTTTCTTTTTGCCTTTAAGGCTTGAAAAATCAGTTTCTCCTATAGCAAAAAGAATATCTATAGCTTCAGGATAATCCAATTCAAGTTCTTTTGTCAAGATGTAGTTTCCTGAAATAGCATCCTGAATACAACCAATAACACTCAATCCAAATTTCGGACTTATAAGCTGTGTCTGGACTTCCATTAATATTTCTCCTTCAGCTCTCGCTTCTTCAGTTTGAGGTATATGTAGATTCATCTCATCTCCGTCGAAATCAGCGTTGTACGGATTACAAACTGCAGGGTTCAGCCTAAACGTTCTTCCTGGAAGAACCTTAACTCTATGACACATCATACTCATTCTGTGTAAAGAAGGCTGTCTGTTAAATATAGAAATATCTCCATCCATTAAATGTCTCTCAACTATAAAACCAGGTTGAATCTCTTCCATTATCTGTTCTTTTGTGTCATCTGTTATCTTCTTCTTCTTTCCATCCGGTCTTATGATGTAATTTGCTCCTGGATATTCTTTCGGTCCTCTTTCAACAAATTTTTTCAGATATTCAAAATTCCAATCACTTATTCTTTCAGGAACAGTAAGTTTTCTTGCAATTACTTCTGGAACACCTACTTCATTAATCTTAATTCTTGGATCAGGACTAATAACAGTACGTGCAGAAAAATTAGTTCTCTTACCTGCTAGGTTGTGTCTGATTCTTCCTTCCTTGCTTTTGATTCTTTCAGAGATTGTTTTCAATGGCTGACCGGATCTATGTCTTGCTGGAGGTAGTTGTGCAACTGCGTTATCAAATAATGTAGTTACGTGATATTGCAACAAGTCCCAGAGATCCTCAATTATTATTTCCGGCGCGCCAGCATTAATATTTTCGAAAAGTCTTTGGTTTATTCTTACAACGTCTCCTAATTTATGAGTTAAATCATCTTCACTTCTCTCACCACTTTCTAATGTGATGGAAGTCCTCATTGTAACAGGAGGAATTGGAAGAACTGTTAGTATGGCCCATTCTAATCTCATAGCTTCTGGATTTACACCCATCAATCGATAATCATCATCTTGAATTTTTTCTAATCTTGCCCTGAGTTCTATTGGAAAAATTCTTTTATCATTCTCAAGAAATGTACTTGGCTTTTCAATAGAAAGTTTCATCTGCTTTGCCTTGCAATGAGGACATTTGCTTATTGTTTTCAAAGATGTGAGCGTAGCTTTTGCCCTTATTTTTCTCTCATCCATTCCTTTATTTTTTTGTATTGTATCAAGTTCTTTCAAAGTCTTGCCAATTTTATCCTGAGGCATCAACGCTCTTCCACATTCTCTGCATGTGGATTTAAGAACATTAAGAGTTAAAGCAACAAAATTAATATGAATAATGGGACGTGCAAGCTCTATATAACCAAAATAACCTAAACTATCTTTAACCTTAGAACCATCAGTTTTGCATCTTAATCCTGGGTCAATAACCCCCATTCTAAGATCCATCAAACCACCATCGACAGGATAACCTTCCTTATCATAAAGCTCTGGAGTAACAACTTTAACAACAGCCATTTTCTTTATCATTTTTGGTGACATAAAACCAAACTCAATAGCCGCAACTTTATGATGAACAAACTGATCAGAGTCGTCCATCCAATCGTCAAATTCTTTTTTAGTTTCTTCAGGCTTAGTTTCTTCAGATTTAGTTTCTTCAGGCTTAGTTTCTTCAGGCTTAGTTTCTTCAGATTTAGTTTCTTCAGCTTTAGGTTCTTCAGCTTTAGTTTCTTCAGATTTAGGAGTAGTTTCTTCTGGCTGTTCTAGCTTTGTTTCTTCCTGAGGTGTGTTTTCGTCTGCCATTTTAATACTTGCTCTCCACCTTTATTTTTGGATAAATACCGAGAGTCTTAAGTTCATCAAGTAACAATTTGAACGCATAGCTTATCTCTATATTAACTATTTCTGTATTTTCTCCATGCACTGTACAATATGATCTGTTTTTGTATCTGTCTCTAACTGCGATAAGTCCACTTTCTACTGATATAGGGACTATCACTTTGTCAGAATCAAATCTTTCTTTTAATAATAATGATGCACCATGAGCAACAAAAGTATCTTTCTCCATTTCTCCTAATCTTAACCCACCTTCTTTTGCTCTACCTTCAGTCGGTTGTCTTGTGAGAAGTTGTATAGGTCCTCTAGCTCTTGAATGCAATTTGTTAGCAACCATATGTTTAAGTTTAAAATAATACATACTCCCCATATATATATTTGCCATATACTGTTTGCCTGTTATTCCATCATACATTACTTCTGTTCCATTTTCTTTGAAACCGTGAGAAAGCAATTCTAATCTCAAGTCTTCTTCATGTTCTGAACTAAATGTTGTTCCATCTATAAACCTACCAGACAAAGCCGCAACTTTTCCAGCAAGCAGTTCAATAAGATGTGAAATTGTCATTCTCGATGGAATACCGTGTGGTGAAAAAATCAAATCAGGAACAACACCTGAAGTTGAGAATGGCATATCTGTATAAGGAATAATCATTCCTACAATTCCTTTTTGACCATGTCTTGATGTAAATTTATCACCAATTTCTGGAATTCTTTGATCTCTTATTCTAACCTGAATTAATCTGTTGCCTTCTTCATTTTCCGTTAAGGCTACAAAATCTATTACTCCTTGTTCTCCATGCTTTAATGCCATAGAACTTTCTCTTCTACTATTTGAGGCAAGGTTGTATTCGTCCATGCTGCTCAAAAATCTTGGTGGAGAAATTTTACCGATGATAACGTCGTCCTCTCCTACTTTAGATTCGGGACGAATTATACCATCTTCTTCTAAAAATCTATAATCCTGTTCTGATTTGTAACCTTTAACATCTTTGTCCGGAACACATATTTCATCCATAAGTCCGCCAGAGTATCTTAATTCTTCAGCAATGTTAGGTCTAAAATATGAAGATCTTGCAAATCCTCTGTCAATAGAAGATTTGTTTATCACAACAGCGTCTTCCATGTTATATCCTTTATACGCCATAACTGCAACAACAATGTTTTGTCCAGCAGGATGTTTTTCATAATCAGATAAATCGTGAATAAAAGATTTTACAAGTGGAAGTTGAGGTGTGTGCAATAAATTTACATCCATATCTAATCTTACAGCAAAATTAGCCGCGTAAAAACCAATAGTTTGTTTTTGATTCTTAGAACCGAAAGCTATTCTTGCACTTTGTGAGAAATTTCCGAATGGAACTAAACTACTACACAATCCACACATCACAATTGGATCTATTTCAAGATGTGTATGTTCTTTTGTAATATCTTTTTCGTTAAATGCTACAAATGCATTTTCTTCTTCAGCAGCGTCTAAAAATTCTATAACTCCCTGGTCAACTAGATCATCCCATACTATTTCTTTTTTCTCTAGCTGTGAAAGATGTTTTTCTGTAAGAAATGATTTTCCATCACTAACAATTATGAGAGGCCTTCTCACTCTACCTTTTGAGATTTCTACATATACTTCGTCAACATTTTCTGCATGGTATATATTTGAATCAAGAGGTATCTTTCCTTTTCTTCTTTCGAGAATGAACTGTTTTACAAACTCACTTGCATTATCAACAGTTCCCACATATTTTTCATCAATATATATCTCTCCCATTTTGATTACCTGATTGTTTTCAGCCCTATCCCTTTAAGGCTTTGTGTAAGACTTTCTTCATCTACTGATTTTGATATGCTTGCCAAAATGGCAAGATTCTTTCTTAATCCGATATTTGTTCCTTCTGGTGTTTCCAAAGGACAAAGTCTTCCAAGATGCGTTGAATGTAATTCTCTTGCCTCAAAATTTTCCTGAGAAGCTGACAATGGACTGACAACTCTTTGCAAATGTGATAATGTTTCAAGAAAATTCAACCTCTGGATTCTCTGGCTTATTCCTTTTCTTCCGCCAGCCCAGTTTCCAGTTGCCATAGAACTGAATATTCTAGACGTGAGTAACTTATCCCTAATAACAACCTTGATAGAAGGAAATTTTCCCCTCTTAACAATTCTTTGGAAATTGTATAATAAATCACCAATAAGAACTTTCAGATTTACTCTGATTAAATCTGCAAGCAAATCTCCAGGCAACTTCAATCTTTTATTCATATAATGATCTTTGTCATCTGTTTTTCTTTCTCCTACTGATACTCTCTGATATCTTCTTATCATCTTACAGAGATTATATGATTTAAACATTCTGTCTTCTTGTGTTATCCCAAGATGGGGCAGTAAGTATTTGTCAAGAATTTCTCTCATTCTCTCGACTCTTATTTCTTTTGATTGTGTTATGCCTATTTTTTTTGCAATATAATCAAGAGCTTCTTCCTGTGATTTAATTCCGACAGCGTCGTATAAGTTGATTAATACTTCAGTATTTTCTTTTTCTATATCATCAACTACAAACTTCATTATATCTTCATCTTTAAGCATACCCAATGCTTTAAGAACGATAACAAACGGAACTCTCTTAACTCTTGTAAATGTTAAATAGAATATTCCATCTTTCATTCTCTCTATAAGATGCGGAATTTTATAAGATCCTGATTCAGAAAATAATTTTCCCACAAACTTGCTTGGACCAGTTTTGTCTTTTTCAACAAGCATCTTGTTCGCTGCTAAATCTTCTATATTCACTAATACTTTTTCCGTGCCGTTTATTATGAAATATCCTCCAGGATCATCCGGATCTTCGCCACGTGTTATTAATTCATCTTTACTTAATTTTGCAAGATGGCAGTTTTTAGATTTAAGCATTATAGGCAGACTTCCAACTTGAGTTGTAAAACTTTCTCTCTGTATACCGTTTATATGTGCACTTACTTCAATATACATGGGAGCAGAATATGTCAGCTTTCTTAATCTTGCCTCAATTGGATAGATAACTCTTTTACTTCCATCTGCTTCTGTTATCTCTGGCGTCGTAACCCATATCTTATCGAAACGAATCTTGAATTCATCAATATTATGAGGAATAATTGTCGGCTCTATGTCTCCATTCTCTTCTACAATTTTCTGCAGTTCTGTATCTATAAGCGTGTCAAAGCTTTCAATACCTGCCTGAACAAGGGATTTCTCAGCAAAATATGATCTAAGAACTATTCTTTTTTTAGTCTGCTCAGTCTTATTCATTTATAACACCCCTGTAAAATTCAGTTACTCCGGCAGTTGGGCTTTTTCTTGTTATTTTTATTACATCTTCTTGTTTTACATTAAGATTCACAATACCTGGGTCATCTATAAGAATTTTCGGAAGATGCTTAACAGTTATTCCATATTTTTTGAGAATTTTCTTTTTTTCATCCTCGCTGAGCTTCTTATGCTCGGGGATGAAAATGTGTTTTTTTATATCGACTTTTTCTACCATGATTTTTCACCGAATGGGAATAGTGAGCCGGACGAGATTCGAACTCGCGACCACCTGATTAAAAGTCAGGTGCTCTATTGCCCACGCAATAGCGCTCCAGGCTGAGCTACCGGCTCAAGTGACGCCCTGGTCGGGATTCGAACCCGAGTCGTTGCCTCGACAGGGCAACATGATAGGCCGAGCTACACTACCAGGGCATTATAGCTCTATCTAGTTCCCCTAAAAATGCATAAAATGGATTCTGGAGCAACACTTGATGAACACCGTAAATTTGACTTTCTGAACGCCATAAATCCCACTATCTAGTATTATAACGTTCTCTTCTGTGGGATTTTGATTTCTCTTATAAAGCTTTCGGTTAAATGACCTCTAAAAAAATATCCTTCTTACAAAAATAAAGATTGAACATTTATTTAGTAGATTTTTCAATTGTTTTAAGAAACCTTTATAAATAAAGAAAACAATCTCAGCTTATCACATATCATGCGTATAGTTAATCCCTTTAAAAGAGGGTAATCGGTCGGAGGGTGCAATTCCCTCTTCTTTTTACAATGACACAAAAGATTCAACAGTTAAAAAGGGTAATTAAGGAATTAAATAGCATGAAAATACCTGAGAAGTATTTAATTAAATATTCACATATGTCTTATTTTGATAAACTTGTAGAATTTGACAAGGTGTATTCTGAAATTGTTAAAGAACATTTTGATGAATTGAAAAAAGGCATTCCAAAAGACAATAGAAAGTTTCCAGAACTAATCAATATTTTCATCTCAGTAAAGATTAAAAAAGGTTTCAGCGGATTTAGAAAAGGAAACAGGGTTTTGATACTCAGATATTGGATCAATGATTGGGATTATGAGGTATATGGATATCATCAAAAAGAACGTAAAAAAGTCTCAAGAAGAGTCCCAATAAAAGTATTGTATGGAAGTGTCGATTTGATGTCGATAAAGTTTGAATATGAGCCTAACTTTAGATATGTTAATGATTACTACAACAAAACCCCTATCGAAGCTTCTTCTGGTTTGTTATACCCTCTGAATCCGCAAGCAGAAAGCGATTACAATAAAGTAAGAGAATCAGTAAAAAATATTGACAAAAAATACATAGAAAATGAAATTAATTTCTGGAAATAAAACCCCTTATTCTATATTTTTTTATCATTTTAAGAAAAAAGAAGGCCAGAAAGCATTTCCGACCTTCTAAATCCCCTCTCCCAGATTCGAACCGGGAACCTTTCGGTTTCAGCTGGTCAAGTTTCATTCACAGTGCTAAGCACTTTGTCCGTTGACTTCTACAGCCGAACACTCTGCCAGTTGAGCTAAGAGGGGCTATATAGCGAAGAAGAAATATTCTATTTATAAAGATTTGGTTTTAATTCCATAATAGAGAATAAAAAAATTAAATCTCCAAAACTAATCTGTTCGATTTAGTCCTCATATTCCTGCCTTTTTTCGTAAACTTGACAATAGTCGCCGGTAGCGTCAAACCGCCTAAAATCGATAGTTTTGATTTGATTTTATATGTAATAATACGTTCCTCATGGCCTTCCAAATTCTGCAGTTCCCATTTAACCAAAGTGCCTTTTTTAGGGTTTTGTATGACCTTTGAAGGCCTTATTGTGCCAATTTGAAAATCCTTACCGACATTCGCGATATGAGGTACTTTTTCTATTATAGAGATATCTTCAACAATACCACCAATTCTGTTCTTGACAAAAAGGATTACTTTTATATCAGATATCCCTCCTTCGCTCGTGCCTATATGGGAAACTTCTTTTTTCACAATTATTGGCGATCTAAAAATGTAATACATAATAATAATGGCAATAATGAATAATATAGCAAATGCAAGAATCCTGTAATTTGTTTTTACAGTGAGTGTTGTTTCTTCCAATGGCTTTAATGTTATACTCCACGTAACAAATCTTCCTTCATCAGACCTTATAATATATGATGTGGTAGGGTCAACAGTTGTAAAGAATTTTTCAAACCATCCAACCTTATACGGAATTTCATACACTTCTTCAATATTAGCATCATTTTTAAGATCTATAAAAATTGTTTTCTTCAAAAAAGAGGACTTTTTTCTTGGATTTTTTATTAGAGTGTTGTAAGAAACAATTTTGTAATTTACAGTTTTATCCCATCTATATTCTTTTTCTGGTGTTGTTGTGAATACGCTGACTTTCAATACATCTGGTAAAGGTTTTTGGGTATCATCTAACTTGAAAACAAACGTTTCTTCCTTAATTTCTTTAGGACCTAAAGATATGTTTCTCGTCTCAGAAAAAATGTCGCTTTCCAAATCTAAAGTAATAACTTCTAAATCCCTATAATTCAAATTTTCAAGATTTAAAGAAATGGTTATATCTTCTCTCGGATCAAGTTCATATTTCATATCAACATCATATCTCACAATCGGAACATATTCCCCTGTTCCAACTTCCAGAATCTGTATTGGAAGATTAATATTTAATATCTTTCCGCTCTGTAGATTCTTAACGAGTATAGAAATTTTTTGAGATCCTGTAAGTAAGTAATCTTTCGGAGTAAAAGAGGCTGTAAGAAGCCTTGTATCTTTTCCATCAATGGAGAATCTATAATCTGAGAGGGGCACTGTAGAACTTACCCAGTCACTGCTGGGAAAGTTTATAACATAATCCGCATCATTATTATCAAGATTAGTTATGTTCATAACAAACAATGCTGACTCAGTTTTGCTTATGACTGCGTCAGCGCTTATAACATCAACGGTAAAAGGAGTATAAGCTAACACAGAGAAACTAATCAATACAAACATAAAAGCGAACAGCAAAAGCTTCTTCATATTACCCACACCTCTATTTTAACATTAGAATAGGAGTATTTATAGTTTTCTATTAAATCCATCCCTTTCTTCTGAAAAAAATATACATGGCAGTTACAGAAAAAATCATTAACAATATTGCAAAAGGATATCCCATTAGCCATCCTAATTCTGGCATATGCCTGAAATTCATTCCATAGATGCCGGAAATTAATGTCGGCACTAATATAAAGGCTGCATAAACGGTAAGCTTCTTCATGACTTCATTCATATTGTTGGAGATTGCACCAATGTAAATCTCAAGATTTGTTGTTAATATTTCCCTTAATGTTGATTCCGTATCCATTAATTGTGCTAAATCGTTATGGACTTCTCTAAAATAATGAGTATCTTGTCTTCTTATAAATTTAAGATATCCTTTCTCAATAGAAGCTATTACATCCCTGTTTGCTGCGAATGCTTTCCTAAAATAGATTAAGATTTTCTTTACATCGAATATTTTCCTAACCGTTGATTTATTGGGTGATTGAAATACTAAATTTTCTAGTTTTTCTACTTTGGCTTCTATATCATCTATAACAGAAATATATGTTTCACTTATGTGATCAAGTATCCAGTAAACCACGTATGTTGATCCTTTTTTCATAATATTTAATTTGTGCTGATCTGTAAAATCAGGGAATAATTCCATAACTTTTAATTTATGTTTGTGTAAAATGATAACTGTTCTTGAATTAAAAAACAATGAGAATGAGAAAACTTTTGTATTTTTGTCTTCTATATGGGGGGCTCTGTAAACTATGTGTGAATAATTTTCATGTTCAGAAATCCTTGGTCTTTCATCTTCATCAATGCTGTCTTTAAGGTAGTCTAAAGGTATACCTGAATTTTCTGATAATGTTTTTAGTTCTAATTCAGAAGGTTTGTAAACGTCAATAAGAATTAAGTTTTTACTTTTCCACTGCTTGGTTTCCTTAATCTTATTGTTTTCTATTCCATATTTAACTATCATAATTAAAAATTAAAGAAAAGGAATATAAAAAGGTTTTGGAAAAAAAAATAAAATCAACTACAACTGAACCCAGGAAGACAAACGGCTCCATCATAACATCCCATAGGATAGGATATACTGCACAATGCAGTAGGTGCACAGCATGCAACAGCGGTATATATGCACTTGTTTTCAATAACCTTTGTCAATGTCAGATATGCAGGATTAGTTCCACATCCAGTATTTGACGAAAGCACACCGCTCTGAATAGTATATGAATCCTCTGGTAGAGGTTGTGTATAACATAACTCAGTCGCCGCAGCACAAGCAGGAGCACTGCCACATCCCCCATTTGAAGTACCACTGCACCCATATATACATGCCTTTGAACGAGGACCTGGCGTGCAATACCCATAACTACAAATTTCAGGGACAGAATAACAAGTTTCAGACCAAGCAGTAACTGCACCTTCAGGACAGAAGCAGTGTTCGTATGTACATTCACCATCGTTATTACATGTTTTACTACTACTAGTAACTGGAATTTCTAAAGCTGTGACAATGCCATCTATAATTTCGAGGCGCGCATTTGCCCCCTTAATGTCACTAGACTCTACACCTATAGTAGAAGTAGAAGATCCCCCTACTGATCTAGTAGATAAAGTAATCCCTGGTTTGTACGTTGCTGCAGGTGAAGCATCCTGATCCCAGACAAAAACACTTTCTCTAATATATAAATCATCAAGAGAATGTAAATCTCCAAGAGAATAAAAATCTCCAAGAGAATATAAATCAAAAAGGAAAGAAGCACCTATTGGAAACTCATACATAAAAGAATTAGCAGAGTTATATTGTCCAGGTGTATTTGCAGGACCCCACCATATATCTGTTGACTCGTGCCCATAATTACTAGCTGCGAAAGCTGAAGTTGAAGCAATAATCATAACGACCAAAAATAATAATATTTTTTTCATTTTTCTTTACCTCACATAATTATGAATTTGTGTCTACGAACTTGTAGCATGATTCTTTAAGTGACTCCCTCTTTATTTTGTCACAAAGAGCTGCATCCTTTTCCTCGAGCGCGGTCTGAAAAAAATCCATATCTGCTTTCTTCTCCTCAGATAGAGGGACAACCACTTCTTTCTCAATACTCATACATCTCGCCTTCAAATTCCCTTCTATTATATTATCACAATAACTTATATCCCCTGTTTTGAATGCTTCACTATAATAATAATTGTCTTTAGTAACACTGTCACCAGGAGATGTGTCCTCTATATCAGTTTTTTCATCATTTGTCATATATAATGCCACAAACGAAAAAGCAATGAGCAACAAAAAGACAAAAGCAGCAGAGAAAATTATAGTGAAATTCTTTCTTTTTCTCCTTTTTTTTATGTGATCTATGGCTTCGTCAACATGCTCAATTCTATGACCGACTTCGTAAAGTGTCTCTCTAACCCTGTCTACATGTATACCTTTCCTCATCTCTTTCTCAATATAATCGACAAGCTCTTTATTCGGCATTGAAACCCCTTTTTACTATATTTCTTTAGAAGACGTCCTATAAAAAGCTATCTATTGAAAAAAAGAATTACCTTGAAATAGGTTTAACTAAAGCTGAACTTCTACCCTGTTAAAAAAATTATTATGCTTAATAGTTTTGCGCTTAAATTCAAAAAAGAAGATTAGTGTTTTTTTCATTTTATATTTAAATGATTAATGTCTTGCCCATACACTAGGCATTTCACTTCTTGAGAAATATAAACTTTCATTAAATCAAAGTAACTAATATTAGTGATTTTAAATAAACAAAAGTTATTTAAAATGTGCTTGCATTTATAAACCTACTAACTACAAAAGGAAACATTTATTAATAATTACTAATTACTAATTAGTATGGACACGGAAGCACTAAAAGAAGTACTAATAAGGCAAAGAAAAAAATATGATGAGTTTTTAATAGATAGAGAAAAAAGGGGTGAATTGGATCCAGATGACGAATTTGTAACAATTATTACTGGTGTCAGAAGATGCGGTAAATCTACATTGCTAAAGAAGGAGTTTTTTGATGAATGCCATTATGTAAGTTTTGATGATGAAAGATTTATTGAATTTGGAGTACAGGACTTTTCAAAACTTTATGAACTTTTACTTGAACTATTTGGCAGAAAAAAATGTTTTGTCTTTGATGAGATACAGAACGTTAAGGGATGGGAAAGATTTGTCAGAAGACTCAATAATGAAAAACAAAAGGTCTTTGTTACAGGATCAAATGCAAATCTCCTAAGTAAGGAGATGGGAACGCACCTTACAGGGAGGTCGATTTCGATAGAACTTTATCCATTTTCATTCAAAGAATTTCTTATGTTCAACAAGACAAGTATTAAAGTAGACAGAATAACCTCTGAAGAGAAAGTTATTCTGAAAAAACATTTTCAACAATATATAGAGATTGGGGGATTTCCTGAGTATATCAAAACTGGTAAGATAGAATACCTACAATCTTTATACAACAACATAGTCTATAGAGATATAATCAACAGGTATAAGATAAGATCAGAAAGAGAGCTAAAAGAGGTAGTTTACCATACCATAAGCAACATAGGCAAAGAAATAAGCTTCAATAATTTAAGGAAACTCACAGGACTTTCCAACACTACAACAGTAAGCGACTTTTTCCATTATTTTGAAAACTCTTTTCTCATATTTCTTGTGAATAAATATGACAAATCATTGAAAAAACAGTTAAATTCGCAAAAGAAAGCGTATTGTATAGATACAGCGCTTGCCATACAGCTTGGTTTTCGACCTACACATGATAAGGGAAGGTTACTGGAAAACATTGTATTCCTGCAGCTTAAGAGGGAATGCAAAGAATTATTTTTCCATAAGAGAAAACACGAATGTGATTTTTTAATAAGAAAGGGTGTAAGAATTATAGAGGCAATTCAAACCACATGGTCTTTGGATAGGGTAAATGAAAAAAGGGAACTCGAAGGTCTTTATGAAGCTATGAATGAGTATAAATTGGATGAAGGTTTGATATTAACTAATGACCAAGAAGAAAAATTTGATTATAAAGGAAAGAAAATAATTGTAAAGCCAGTTTGGAAATGGCTTCTTGAATAATCATCTTGAAATAGGTTTGTAATCATTAGCTTTTGTTACTGAACCAGCTCCGTTTCTTCCTAAAGATGAGTAAGATTGAGTTTTAGGTTTATTATTTATGTATTTTGTTCTTTTGTGTGAAACAGTTTGTTTTACTTCAACTGAAGTTACTTTAGCTATCCCTGTTTTTAAGGTTGAAACTTGTTTAATGTTTTCTTTTACGATTTTACCTTCTTCTTTTTCTTTTTGTTTAATTTCTTCTTCTGTAAATATATGGAAGAAAGCTTTCATTACTTTAGAAGGAACTTCACTTCTTTCATATGTTTTTGTAATCTTTTCTCCATTTTTAGTCGTTCTTGTAAATACAAAGAAATTACTACTACTTCTACCATTAGATTTACTAGTGCCCGGATACCATGTTAAAACTTCATCAGGTCTCATTTCCCAATCCCAACCTTCAGGATCTGTTAAAATGAATGTTAAATTTCTATAATGAACTCTAGCTCTGTCTAACATTACTTCAGCGCAATCAAGGTCATCAGACGAGTACGCAGTGGATCCTGGAGGGTCTGTAAATACAGATGTGTATGTTGCACTTTGAGGTGGTTCAGTTACAGCTCCGAAACATGAACCTAATTCTTGGTTGAAGACTGCAATATTTGCCCCTAACAATCCCACCGATTGAGAATACAAATTTGAACACGTATTCATTTTTGGTTGCCCTGTAATAAATCCTCTCAATGTCCAAGCACTATCAGGAAGCACAATATTATCGT
>CAZZGN010000017.1:0-16233 GCA_964654165.1 uncultured Methanosarcinales archaeon
AAAAACAACGATAATTCAAATACCTTATAATATTACAGAAACTGAAGAAGAAATCCATAGTTGAAAAAGTCAAGATATGGAAAAGAGTAGCTTTAGATCTGGAAAAACCGACTAGAAGAAGGAGAATTGTCAATTTATACAATATTGACAAAAATGCTAGAGACAACGAGATAGTAATTGTCCCTGGTAAAATTCTCGGAACAGGGACTCTCAGTAGAAAAGTCACCGTTGCTGCATATAACATCTCAAAACAAGCAGAAGAAAAAATAAAAGGGAATGGTTCAAATATCATCTCAATAATTGAATTGCTTGAAAAAAATCCGAAAGGAAAGAATGTGAGGATATTAGGATGATTATAGACGCAACTAATCTCGTACTTGGTAGGATTGGAACAAGAGCTGCAAAAGCTGCTTTACTTGGAAGCAAAGTTAATATAATTAATTGTGAAAAAGCAACCATAAGCGGAGACCGAAAAAAAGTACTCAATGAATACATTCGCAAAAGAGATATGGGTGTTCCTGCTAAAGGTCCATTTATACCTAGAAGACCTGCTATGTTTGTGAAAAGAACAATAAGAGGTATGCTTCCCTACAAACAACCAAAAGGTAGAGAAGCTTTCGAAAGAATAAAATGTCACACTGGTAATCCTGAAAATATGGTTGGTGAAACAATAGAAAAAGCCAACATAAAAAAATTACCTTATATTAAATTTGTCACAGTAGGAGAAATATGTAAACTTATAGGCGGTAAACAGTGAAAAAAATAAGCAATACATCCGGAAAAAGAAAAAGAGCCGTTGCGAGAGCTTCTGTTCAATCAGGAAATGGTAAAGTAACTGTTAATAATAAACCCATTGAAAGCATCACACCAAAATTAGCAAGAATGAAGATGATGGAACCCCTTCTACTTATAGGAGGAGAAGCTTCTAAATACAACATCACTATAAGAGTTAATGGTGGTGGGATAATGAGTCAGGCAGATGCAATTAGATTAGCTATAAGCAGAGGTTTGGTTGACTTTACAAAAGACAAAAAATTAGAAAAAACTTTCCTTGAATACGACAGACAGTTGTTAGTTGCTGATATTAGAGTTAAAGAAACTTGCAAACCTAACGATTCAAAAGCTAGATCAAAAAGACAAAAGTCTTACAGGTGATTTCAAAATGATGGTCAATATAAGATGTTGGAGCTGTGGCAAACCAATCGGGCACATGTGGGAAGATTTTCAAGAACGTGTGAAGAATGGCGAAGACAGAAAGAAAATTATGGATGATCTTGGATTAGAAAGATACTGCTGCAGAGCGTCTATACTTGGTCATGTTGATTTAGTCGATACATCTGCTAAGTTTAAAAAATTCTAGATAAGATTTAAATATCTTATCACTATTATATTTTTATGAATGATTTAGTTCAGTTTTTAGAATCTTTTTCCTTACCAGAAAACATAGTGACAATTATTATTATATTAGCTGTTGTAGTCTACTTTTTCAGAGGAAGAATGTTCTCGATAAGAGAAAAAAGAAAAATGGAAGAGCTCGGACCCGCCTATAAACTAAATCGAATGTATGAGGACGAGAGAATAATTAAAGAAGGATTCGGGAGTATCAGCACCTATATCCTCCCATTTGGTTCAAGAAATGATATTGGGAAAATAATATTAACAGAAAAAAGTCTTATCATGAATGCTCTTTTTAGTAAGAAAAAAGTATCTCTCAAAGAAATAAAAAACATAACTAAAAGAACATTGATATCTCCCGAAATAATAATTGAATATGGGGATGTAAAAACTCATAAAATAAGTGTAGGGTTTTACTTTAACCAAAGAAAAACAGAAGAATTCTACGAAGAATTAAGGAAATTAGCCCCTTTAAAATCTATAACTTAATCAGACACAACCTGCCATCTGGTTACATTTCCGGAGTTTGTCAGGGAAAACCTTATTAAATAATACATTCTTCTAAGATATAATGATAGATTTCAAGAAAATAGAGCAAAAATGGCAGAAAATATGGGAAGAGAATGAGGCATTTAAAGTAGGGAAGTCTAAAAAACCCAAATTCTACTGTTTGGAGATGTTTCCATATCCATCTGGTTCAGGGTTACATATGGGTCATGCTTTCAATTACACAATTGGCGATGTGAAGGCTCGTTTCAAGAGAATGCATGGATTCAACGTTCTTTATCCCATGGGTTATGATTCGTTTGGTTTGCCTGCTGAAAACGCCGCAATAAAAGAAAAAACCCACCCAAAGAAATTTACGGAAGAATCAATTAAGAATTTCATCAAGCAGCAAAAAAGTCTCGGTCTAAGCTATGATTGGGATAGAATGCTGAGAACAAGTTCAGAAGAATATTACAGTTGGAACCAATTCATATTTCAGGAATTTTTCAAAAAAGGTCTTATATACAGGAAAAAATCTCCAGTCAATTGGTGTCCTAAATGTGATACAGTTCTTGCAAATGAACAAGTGCATGATGGCAAATGTTGGAGACATGATGAAACTGAGGTTGAAACAAAGGAATTAGAACAATGGTTCATAAAGACTACAGAATATGCGGATGAACTTCTCGATAATCTTGAAGCTTTAGATTGGCCTGAACGAATTAAAATTATGCAGAAGAATTGGATAGGAAGAAAAGAATGGATAGACATAAAATATGAAGTAGAAGGCAGCGACACAAAACTAACAGTATCCACGACAAGACCTGATACAAATTTTGGTGCTACATTCGTTGTTATCTCTCCCGAACACACATTTCTTACTGAAAAAAACATACCAAACTGGAAAGAAGTCAAGAAATACATCGAAAAAGCAAAGAAGAAGAGTGATGAAGAAAGAATAAAAGAAGGCGCAAAGAAGACAGGAGTATTCACAGGCCTATATTGTATAAACAATCTGACAAAGAAGAAGATGCCTATATGGGTCACTGATTTTGTTCTTATGAGCGTCGGAACAGGTGTTGTTGTTGGTGTACCCGGCCACGATATCAGGGATTTTCATTTTGCAAAAGAGTTCAATATTCCAATAATAAGAGTTGTTGTCGGAAAAGATGGCGATAAATCTAAAATAACCAAAAAGGAACAGGTTCAGGAAGAAGAAGGTGTTATGATTAACTCTAGTTTTCTCGATGGAATGAACATTCACGATGCTACAAAAAAGATTATGAATCATATTGAGAAAGAAGGGTGGGGAAAAAGAACAATAAGATACAGGCTTAGAGATTGGTTAGTTTCCCGACAGCGTTATTGGGGTACACCCATTCCTTTCATACACTGCGAAAAATGTGGAATTGTTCCTTCAAAAATCCCAGTCTTACTTCCAGAAGATGTAAAATTTGGAAAAGGTAATCCATTAGAAACAAGTAAATCTTTTGTAAACGTTAAATGTCCAAAGTGTAAAGCTGAAGCAAAAAGAGAAACTGATACGATGGATACATTCTTTGACAGTAGCTGGTATTTCTTAAGATATTGCGATCCTAAAAACAAAAAAGAGCCTTTCTCAAAAGAATCAGTAAAATATTGGATGCCAGTCGACCAATATATTGGCGGCGCAGAACATGCGTGCATGCACCTCATTTACGCTAGATTTTTCATAAAGGCATTAAGAGATTTAGGGTTTTTAAATTTTGACGAACCTTTCCTAAAATTATTCAACCAGGGGATGCTTCACGGACATGATGGTCATGTTATGTCTAAAAGCAGAGGTAATGTTGTTCTTCCAGAAGAAATCTCAAAAAAATATGGGATTGATACAGCTCGTTTTTTTCTTACATCTTTAGCTTCCCCTGATAAAGATTTAGAATGGAGTGATACAGGAGTTGAAGGTAGCTCAAAATTTATGAGACGCATAATAGATTTTTTCGATAATGTAAAAATAAATTCCTCTTCTTCAGAAATAGAAAGCAAGCTCAACAAAGCTATAAAAGGGGTAACAGAAGATATTGAGAATTTCAAATACAATCTCGCTATAATAAAAATCAGAAGTATTTTTGATTCATTTGAAGAGGAAACCAGTAAAGATACTTTAGAAAAATTTCTAAAATTGTTGCATCCATTCTGCCCACATATAACAGAAGAACTATGGGAGAAACTTGGAAACGAAACTTTACTTTCTTTAGAAAACTGGCCAGAATATGATGAAAGCAAAATTGATGAAGAAGCAGAAATAATTGAGGAAACAGTGGAAAACATAAAGAAAGATATCCTAAAGGTAAAGGAACTTGCCAACATAAAACATCCAAAATCTATAAAATTGATAGTGTCATCGAAATGGAAATTTACGTTTTATAATATGATAAAAAAACTTTTTGAAGAAACAAGAAATCCTAAAGAAATAATTGCAAAAATCATGGCAACAGATTTAAAAAAACAAAGCAAAGATATAATGAAACTCATTCCTCTTGTATGTAAAGACCCAAGTAGACTTCCTATGATGGTGTTAGATCAGGAAAAAGAAGTTCAAGCATATGGAAAAGCTACAGAATTATTTGCAAAAGAATTCAACTGTGAAGTTACTGTTGAGAGAGCAGAAGACAGTGAAGAACAGAAAGCAAATGCTGGCAGTCCTTTAAAACCTGCTATTGTTCTTAAGTAAATAAAATTCTATTATGGGCTAACGCCTAATTTTTTTAGGCGTTCTTTCTGCGCATCGTTAAGATAATCCCATAATGTCCTTAATTCATTGTCGATATCCATTTTAGGCCATAAAATAAGCATATAATCTATCGTTCATTAGATGGAAAAATTCCCTTTGTTCTACGAAAATGTTGAAATGTCTTTCATCTACACCCTGTGGTGCTCTTTTTATTGCCTCGTTTAGTGTATGCACGATTCCTTTTTTCATGGGGGCATCACCTCAAATAGTATTCTCATGTTTTCGCTTTATATACCTCACGCGCGTCCATGTCCAGTGTCCAGTGGGGCATTTTAAGAAAATCCCAGGCAAAACACACTGGGAATCTCACTTTGTTCGATTCGAAGAATCCTAGTTTCTTGTAAACTTCTTGCCCGCGAAGCTGTGGGAAGAAGTTTGTTTAGTGGGAAAAAGCCAAAAATATATAAGCAAAAAAGAATACGAAATCAATATGGACGCATACGAACTATCATCTGAAACTGAAAAAATGCATGGAATAGGACTTAGGTCCATGTTAAAAAAAACTGGAAAAGACAATGACTTCGAAGTGGAAGCGAAAAACATTGAAAATAACAAAGTTATATTTGAGGTTAAAAAAGGAACAAACATATCCTCACTAATCGAACTTCTCATGATGTTCAAACCAGATTGTAAGATAATAAAGATAAAATGAATAAAAAATACTTAATAATATCACTCTTTATCCTAATTGTCATTCTAATAATAAGCAATTTTACAACCATTAAAAATCTTGATTATGTAAAAAATGAAAATATTATCTTAGAAGAAAAATTAAATGTAACTGAAAAAGAAAACGAAGAAAGAAGACTTATTATTGATGAACTAACAGAAGAAAATATTGACATAAGCAAATCTAAAGTAGAAGTCGAAGAATCATACGAAGAACTTGAATCCACATACGGTGAATTAAATGATAAATTTAAAACTTTAAAGCAGGAAACAAAATCAACTATATCTGAGATCGCTGCTTTTCAGAAAGAAATAAAAGAATCAATGGACTGGTTTAGATATAATTCAGTTTTTGATGACGACGCATATTTAGTCAAGAATTACATAAAAGATCAATGTTATAAGGTTGAAGGCGATACTTGTAGAATAAAATTAAGCTGTTTTTATTTAGTTAATTCAGAAAAACTTGATTATCATTATAAATATGATATACAAACTTCAGAAGAGGTTGATCAATTACAGCCATTAACACAATTTATAGAAAATGAAGGTGGTGACTGTGAGGATTACTCTTTGTTTTTCAAAGCTGAATATAATTATTTGATAGATGAATGTCTCGACGATAATGGAAAAGATATAGAATTGGAAGCATGGGAAAGTGGCGGTACAAATAATTATTGGATGCATTTTGGAAAAACATGGTATATGGAAAATGTTAAAGGAAAAATAATAGATAAAAATTTTATTTATCCTGTTGTAGTTTGTGGTAATATGTACGATCCCAACACCGACAAAGTTAATGGTCATTGTGCTTTAGGATTTACAGAAACCCCTATTGAAAATCCAGAAGATCTCAAAGAACTGACAAATGTCCCATTAATTGAACCGCAGAATGGAATGTGGATGGGTTATGTTGACCTTTCTAATGGAAATCCTATGTATCAATTAGTAACTGATAATGATATGTTTTTATATAGGGAAGGGGAATGGAAAAGCTATGGGAGTTTTTTCGATGAATTGGAAGCACATAGAATGGGGTTAGTTGAGTTAAGGTGAAAAAATGAAAATACTTTTATCTTATATGAAACCAAAAAACAAGTTGCAGTTAGGCTATTTTGAAAAAGTTAAAAATGTATTAAAAAAGTATGGGGTTCAATTCAAGATAAAAAACAGAGAAACATTAAAAGACTCTGGGTGTAAAGGATTTGACATTATAATAAGTCTTGGAGGAGACGGCACTTTTCTGAGAACATCTCACCATGTAAAAGATAATACACCTATGTTTGGAGTTAATTTGGACACCCTTTACAAAGAAGGATTTTTATTGCAATCTAATGTAAAGAACTTTGAAAAGGATTTGAAAAAAATCCTAAATAAAAAATATAGACTTGTGAAAGTGAACAGATTGCAGGCAAAATTAAACGGAAAAATTCTTCCCCATTTAGCTCTTAACGAATTTTATATAGGTTTCAAAAACGCTTATTTCACAGCTAGGTATGAATTTACGATTAATGGAAAAACAGAATTCCAGAAAAGTTCTGGTCTTCTTATTGGAAGTGGTGCAGGAAGCAACGGCTGGATAAAAAGCGCAGGAGGAAAAGTACTTCCTTTAAATTCTAATAAATTCCAAATGGTTGTTCGCGAACCGTATTGTTCTAGGGCTACACAATGCACAATAAGAAAGAAAATATTCAATAAAGATGACAAGCTTAAGATAAAATCTGAGATGAAAGGTGGAATTATAGTCGCCGATTCTTTAAAGCCTGAATACGCTTTCAATAAAGGGCATGTTGTTGAGATTTCTGTTAGTAAAAAACCTATTAGTTATGTTAAGTTCTCTTAATTTCACCTTTCTCTGCATCAACTTCAACTATGTCTCCATCCTTAAGCAATTTAGTTGCATTTTTCGTACCGATTACACACGGAATATTCAATTCTCTAGACAATATGGCTGCGTGACATGTAAGTCCACCTTCATCTGTAACAATAGCCTTACATTTTTTCATAACCTGTGTCATAGCTGGGGTTGTATTTACTGAAACTAAAATCTCTTCTCCATTATATTTGCTTAATTCATTGGCTGTGTTAATAATGCAAACTTTTCCCCTTGCTTTTCCTTTGCAGGCAACTTGTCCTTTTAATTTATCATCAATTTTCCTAAGAGTTTTTGCCCATTTTATTAAATCAGGATTAGTTGAAACACTTCTTTTCCCGTCTATAAAATATATTAAACACGCTCTTTTTCGCTTAATTAACTCAGATTTTCTAACTTTTTCTTTTAATTCATTAACTCTAAAAAAAGTTATGTCTTCACTTGTGTATCCGCTTTTATAGGAAATCTTCTTGCATAACTCTGGTAGAAGTTTGTTTTGAAAATCTGTTCTACTTTTCTTCCTGAACTTCATAAATTTGTTTACATACTTACCTGAATCAAGAAACATCCAAGGTATGACTGTTAGTAAAGAGAAAATTTCTTTCTGCCTGTCAAAAAACCAATCTACATCTAAAAAATTCTTCTCTTCAAGAAGTTTAGTCTCGAATTTGTCATATAATTCTGCTTTTGCTAAGGTATAATCTACTTTTTTCTTATTCAAATTAGAGAAAAACTTTATTCCTTCGTCTAATTCTTTTTTCGATTGGAAAAATTGATAACTTTCACCGTCGAATAAACACATTTGTTTTGTAAAGCCCCATCCTACTAACTTTTTGAGTATAGGTCCATAAGCTTCCTGAAATATTGAAACGTAAAGTAAAGAGTTTCTTCTTTCAATATATGGAACCCAATCAATATGCTTCAATTTTCCTCACCTTATTTCCGTTTATTCTCACAATATCTCCGTCAGAAAAAAACTTCGTAGCAATATTTGTGTCTATGATGCAACATTTCTTCATTTCTCTTGCAACAATAGCTGCATGACATAACTGACCACCAGCATCCGTAACTATAGCGGAAGCTTTTTTCATTAAAGGCAAAAAATCTGGCCTTGTCATTTGAGTTATCAATATATTTCCTTTGTCAAATTTATCAACAACCGAAGGATCTAATACAATTCTTGCCTTTCCTTTTATTTTTCCAGGATATGCAATGTTTCCTCTCAGAAATCTAAGTTTTGAATAAAGATTTTTTTCAAATTTGTCAACTTCTCCTCCCGTTCTGATTATTTTTTTATTTATATCTTGAATCATAAGTGATTTTTTTCTTTTTTCAAGTTCATTTGGAAGTTCATTCTTTTCAAGAAAAATTTCTAATTCATCCATACTGCAATATTTAATTAAATCATTTCGTTTTGAAAACTTTATGATAAATTCTTCAAAATCATACCACAACATTTCTGTTTTCTTCCTTGAATCTTCACAAAGTTCTAAATATCTTTTTTTATCATCCAGCTTTTCAAGACACTGCTTCAAAAAAACATAACTCGGAACGAATTCGTACAAAAGGCCTATTAATTCCCTTAGATCTTCTGATTCACACTTCTCTTTTTTAACAAGTCTCTGAATTTTTTCAGCAGTCTTTAAAGACTCGTCATACATAGCAGATGGAAGTAGAGAATCCTCTCTAATTAAGTCTGCAAGTCCCTGTCTGAACTTCTCCAATCCTTCTTCAGTATAATAAAAAGAACTGAAACCATTCTTAACTGTAAATAAGACTGGTTCAGGTCCTTCTTTAAACAAATCTTTAAAAACACGTCCATGTATATCGGCAAGTATTGAAAAAGTTAAAAAACTCCACTTCCCGCCGAAGATTTTCATCCATTTCATTTGATTTTGTTGTCGGTCTTGAATCTTCTTAAGTTCATAGCGAAGTCATAGTGCTTTGCATTAGATACATTTTCTAGCGAGATGTTAGTTGCATTTTTCTTATAGACAGACACATCATTATCAGACGAATTGGACATTATATAGAATCCGTCGCCGTATCCGAATTTTGCATCCATATAATTTTGTACGTTTATATCTTTCCCATTGAGTAAAAGCCATGTAAGTACAACTCCTGGATTATGCGTTTGGTTTGCAACAAGATATGATTTATCTTTTAATGGATCATCATCTTCAATCCTTTGTACGATATCCATAAGGATCATACCAGTTTTACTTGGGTCTTTATACATACTCTTCATCGCACTGAAATAGAGATTTTTCATAGTCTCCCTCAAACCTTCTTGAGCTTCATACCTTTTTGCATTCTCAAGCATGCTTTGTGCTACGTTATACGCAAGCATAGTAAGTTCCTGACCATGTTTGTCAAGAAGAAGTGATATCCTTTTCTCCTTATCTTTCATATTCCTTACTTCCTTGCTCTGCTTTACAGTATTGAGGACTTCATCAAGGAGCACGATAGAATTACTAGCATCCATACCTACGAGCTCTGACAAACCTGTTTCCCTTGTCCTGATTGTATTCGAATGGGGTATCGAGACTAAATCACTCCTCCCGAAAACTTTTGAAAACTCTTTCCCATTTGCCATAGCGAGTATTATACTTTCTTCAGAAAGATAGTCCTGCTTTGCTCCATCAACAACGGCAACCATGTAATGCCCCGTCATACCTTCGATTAATTTTTCCATTTTCTTACCTCGTTAAATTACTTTAGAAAGCTATACTCAATTCCCCAAGACAATGGTAACACCCAACTCATATAAATTCTATTGTCCCCTTAGGGGGTCGTAATAGAAAAGTTTAAATAAAATAGAGGATAACTTCAATAATATGAACGCAAAATTACTCCAAGAAATAGGCTTATCAGAAGGAGAAACTAAAGTATATCTTACATTATTGAAATTAGGCCCTTCAAAAACAGGTATAATTGCAAAAGAGTCAGAGGTAAGCAGTTCAAAAGTTTACAAAATATTAGACAGATTAGAAAAAAAAGGTTTAGCTGGGCATGGAATAATAGGCAAGATAAAACATTACAAAGCAATGGAACCTAAAACATTGTTGAAATATATTGAAGATAAGAAAAAAGAACTAAATAAAAAAGAAAAAGAAATAGAAACTATTATTCCAGAACTTGAACTTCAACAAGAATTAGGAAAGAAAAAAACTTCTGCAACTATGTATGAAGGTATCCAATCAATAAAGAATTTTTTCAACAGCATTCTAGATAATCTTAAACCAGGAGAAGAATATTATGTTATTGGTGCAACATATGGAAAAGGACACGAAAGTATAAAACCTTTCTTTCAAAACTTCCATACAAGAAGAGCGAAGAAAAAAATAAAAGTCAATATGCTCGCAAATGCTGAAGAAAGAGGAAAATTAATGCCCGCTACATTCAAAAATGCTGATGTTAGATACCTCCCCAAATATTTAATGTCAAACATGGACGTAACTTTTTACAAAAATAAAACTTTAATATTTTTCTTAACTGAAAACGTTAAAGGATTTTTAATAGAAGACCCTGAAGTTACTGAAAGCTTCAAGAAATATTTCAATACTTTCTGGAAAATAGGAGAAAAGTGAGGACATCTCAAAATCGACAACCCATAAGGCAATAGCTTACCTCACCTTTTCCTCAACCCCGCAACCCTATAAACACCGTTATCAAAGGTTAGTGCTGCTTCGTTCCCGATCTGACACATTTCCCAAAGACGACGGTCATATAGGACAGAGCGTCAACGTCCAAGGCGAGACTATCAACCATATGAAAAGCCTCAAAAGAGCGTTCAATTCCACCGTATAGCCCGGTTGTGGTAACAGGCAGGGGCTAACTACCCAATCTAGTCCTCAGGAGTTGGGGTATTTAAACCCCTTTTAAAATGTTTCGGAGAAAACTATATAAACTACCCAATCTACTCCTCTAATTGGGGGGAAACATGGATTCGAGCATAATATTTCTTGGAACAGGAGGCGACACATATGTCGTGGGAAAACAGGCAAAAGCTTCTGGAGGAATAATTGTAAATGCTGAAGGCATGCAATTCCACATAGATCCTGGACCAGGGGCATTAGTTAAATTAAAAGAATATGACATAAATCCAAGAAACACTATCTCTTTGTTAATTTCAAGCAATGAAAACCATCTCTGCAATGATGCAAATTGTGTAATAGATGCTATGACTCATAACGGACTAGATAAACGTGGAGTTTTAGTTGTAAATGAATCTGCTAATGGCTTCATAACTGAACATTATAAAACATGTCCTGAAAAAAGTATAACCGTTTCACCTGATAAAAAAGTCGGCATAAATGAAGTTGAGATTCGCACACTTCCTTGTTTTGGAAATAGCAATATTGGATTTAAAATGTTTACTTCGAAATTTGTATTTACATATTCTTCAAACACTGCATATAATGAAGAACTAATAG
Organism: uncultured Methanosarcinales archaeon; assembly: GCA_964654165.1. GTDB lineage: Archaea > Nanobdellota > Nanobdellia > Woesearchaeales > CAZZGN01 > CAZZGN01. The sequence goes on from CAZZGN010000017.1 coordinate 11,633, forward strand.
AACATTACAAAGGTTCAAACATATTAGTTTTGAATGTGTTAAATCCTGGAAATAATAAAACAGAAGGCAATTTGAATATTGATGATGCTATTAAAATCGCTTCAAAAGTTAAACCCCAGATGCTAATTTTAACTGGCTTTGGTGTAAAATTCTTGAAAACAGACACTCTAACCGAAACAAGAAGAATACAAAAAGAAACTAATGTCCAAACATTAGCTGCAAAAGATGGTATGGTCATTAATCCAACTTCTTATAACGCAACTATGAAGCAGAAAATGTTAAGGAATTTTTAAAGTATAACTAAATTCTCTCTTTTTATTATATTACTCGCTCCATTACCAATTTCAGAGCTTTTCTTGCCTATCATATTATGCAAAGCTTCAGAGCTGTAGTCAACAATCGCTTTCGCAAATAAATCTATATCGCAGTAGATATTCACGACAGATTCACAGTCAAAATTTCCTTCCAATTTAACAATTCCTGCAGGAAGTAAATTTTTACCCTTCTTCAAAGCTTCGGCAGCTCCAGAATCTATATAGATAGCTCCAAAACTTTTTGCTTCTTTAATCCACTGTTTTTTCTGATTCAATGTTTTATGTGGTTTAAACAAAGTTCCGACAATTTTATTCCCAGAAATTTTCTTCAACACTTCTTTTTCTCTTCCATCGCAAACAACAACTGAAACACCTGATGCAGCAGCAATTTTAATTGCATTTACTTTACTTTCCATTCCACCGATCGAAAACGTACTTCCATTTTTTCCGCACATCTTTTCAATATCTTCATTTACTTCTTCGACAATATCGATTTTTGAAGCATCTTTGAATTTCTTAGGATCTTTATCATAAAAACCGTCTATGTCGGATAACAATATCAATTTCTCTGCACCTAATTTAGATGCAACTAAAGCTGATAGTTTATCATTATCTCCAAAACTCTCACCAATTTCATTAACAGAAATTGGATCATTCTCATTTAATATAGGTACAACATCCATACTCAATAATTTCTCGAGGGCATTTTTCAAATTCAGATAACGAGTTCTATTTGAAAAATCATCATATGTAATCAATATTTGCGCCACTTTTATATCATATTTTGAGAAGGCATCATGCCATGTTTTCATTACTAGTCCCTGGCCTATGGCAGCGAGAGCTTGTCTTGTTTCAATATCCCTTGCTTTTTTATCACGTCCCGTCTCAGTTGAACCTGCACCAATAGCTCCAGAAGAAACAATAACTACTTGGTCTTTTAATTTTGATATTTGCTTCGCTACATCACTAATATAATCTTCATCTACTTTCCCTTTATCATCAGTTAAAGTATTTGTTCCTATTTTTACTATTATTCTTCCCATTTTTTATCGAGTTTTTTATGAGTGTAACCTTTTTTTGAATATTCTTCTACAGTACCATCTCCTTCAAGAATATATTTGTAAATAATCAATCCTTCTAACCCAACTGGTCCACGGGCATGAACTTTTCCAGTGCTTATTCCAGTTTCAGCTCCTTTTCCATATCTGAAACCATCTGAAAATCTTGTTGAGCAGTTCCACATTATAGACGAAGAATCCACATTCTTTTCAAATTTCTTTGCTATTTCTTTATTCTCTGTCATAATCATATCAGAATGCTTACTTCCATGTTTATTAATAAAATCAATAGCTTCATCGACATCATTAACAATTTTTATTGATATGATAAAATCATTATATTCCGTATCCCAGTCTTCGTCAGATGCTTTCTTCATGTCAAAAATTTTTCTAACTGTTTCATCTCCTCTCATTTCAACATTATTTTTCTGAAACATAAATCCAATTAAGGGAATGAATTCGGAAGCAATGTCTTTATGTACAAGCAAAGTTTCAATTGCATTGCAAGCAGCTGCATACTGCGTTTTTGCATCGTAAACAACTTTCAAAGCCTTCTCCACATCAGCATCTTTGTCGACATAAGCATGGCACAACCCATCTGAATGGCCCAAAACAGGAATTTTTGTGTTTTCCATTATGTATTTAACAAATTTATTCGAACCGCGAGGAATCATTAAATCAATGTATTCGTTTAATTTTAATATCTCGCCAACTTCTTCTCTTGTTTCAAGAAGTGTTGTTGCATTCTCAACAATTTTATCTGTAACTGAAGTTATTATTGAATGTAAAATTTTGTTACTGTTCAAAGCTTCCTTTCCGCCTTTCAAAAAAGATGCATTTCCTGATTTAAAACATAAAGCGAAGATTTGCACCAAAGCATCGGGTCTCGACTCGAAAATCGCTCCGACAACTCCTAAAGGAACACTAACTTTGTATAATATGAATTTCTTATCCAATTCAACCGTTTCCTGTGTTTTTCCGACAGGGTCTTCAATTTTTGTAAGATCTTTCAATCCCTGAATCATTTCTTTTATTTTGTTGTCGTCAAGTTTTAATCTTTTAACTAATGACTCATCTAATTCTTTAGCATTTTCAATATCTTTCTCATTTTCTGCAAAGATTTCTTTTTTTCTTTTTTCTATTTCTTTAGCAATATCTAATAAAACTTTATTTTTAACATCTTCAGAGAGAACAGCTAATTTCAAAGAAGCTTCTTTCGCTAATTTTGCTTCTTCAATCATTTTTTCCCAACTCCTTACTTCTTTTAACAGCCGCTTTAATCGTTTTCTTTATTATTGCATCTGATTTTTCCAATACTTCAAGTCCTGCAACAGTTGTTCCTTTAGGCGAAGCAACCATTTCAATAAGTTCATCAGGAGAAAGTTCTTTTTCCAAAAGTAATTTTCCCGTCCCTTTCATTGTTTGGTATGCAAGTTCTTTTGCAAGTTCATTGCTTAAACCTTCTTCAATTCCAGCTTCAATCATATTCTTTACAATTTTAGCGAAAAAACCTGGACCAGATCCACTTAATCCTGTAACAGCATCAAGTTTATCTTCATCTACTTTAAATGCAATACCTGCAGAGTTTAACAAGCCGTGAACAATATTTGCATCTTGTTCATCAACGTTTTCGTTTAATGAATACGCAGCAGCCATTTCACCAACTAAACAAGGTATATTAGGCATAACTCTAATTACGGATTTACCTTTAAGATGCTTATTAAAAAATGACAAAGGGATTCCTGCAGCAATTGAAATTATGATATGGTCTTTCACAGAACTTTTTATTTCTTTTAGAACTTCTTCCATTTGTTGGGGTTTAACAGCAAGAAATATGATTTCTGCTTCTTTAAGCACCTTTAAATTATTCTTAGTGACAGAGGCAACCGAGTTTTTCTTGACATAATCCAATCTTTCTTTGTTCTTATCACTCATTATTATGGATTCTGCAAGGTTACTTCTCTCTATAGCTTTAGCTAAGGCAAAAGCCATTTTTCCAGCTCCAATAGTTCCTATTCTGTGCATTTTCGTTTACCAAGAGGAGATATGCACAATTCATTTATAAGCATAACGGAAAAATCTAAATTTTTGAGAAATTGAGAGCTGATTATTGGATTTCTAAATAAGAACAATCACATAACCAATAAAACATCCAGCAGAAATAAACGGCATTGCCGGATAGAACTTCCCTTTTTTACTTGTGAACAAAAGTAATGCAAGAGCAACAGTTGTAAAAAACGTTATAATTAAAACTTTAAGAAATGCATATTCCACTGCCATTCCACTTAAAATAAATTCTTTCATTATTACAGCAGTAAATATCAAAGGAAATGCAATATCTCCTCCTCCAAGTATAGCTAAATGTGATTTTTTTCCTTCCTTAACAGATTTAACTTTTTTCATAGAATAAGGAATGGATAATCCAGCAAACAATTTTGATTTTGTCTGGAAATTTGCCATTTTCACCATATGTTTACTTTTCCAAACAGCATATGCATCATAAATTGAAATCAATATCAATAACATAATCGCAGAGAATGTGTTTATTATCGGAACGAAAATCGCAGCTATCCCCCCATAGATTAAAACTTCTGTTATATTATGTACAATAACATTCGGCTTATAAATTTTAAATAATGTTAATACTAAAGCAAAAGATAATGCAATCTTCTCATCAATAAAACCTGCCAATGAAACTGTTAAAGCCAATGCAACTGCTATTCCATACCAAAATTTCCACAAGTTTGATTTTTTGAACTTAATAAGTAATAATAACAAACCAGTTCCCAATAAAACTCCAATCATTATATAGATAAAAGTGTAATTTTCTTCAATTTCTGGCCTTTCCATATTGAATGGAAGTTCTTTGTAAGCAATTTCTTCTCCAACTGAAATATATTGGTTTGTTATCAATAATCCTATAATTTGAGAGAAAACAAAGACTAAAATCAATATTATTGTTATTTTGAGATTATGCTTCATGGAAAAGGTTAAAAAGAAAGTGTATTTAACACTTTCTATGAAAGACGCACATTTCATCAAAGTAAGAGTATTATCAAAACTAGAAGATGATGAAACTAAGATTGAAGAAAAATTAAGAGGATTACTCCCCTTTAATCTTGAAGAAGAAAAAATTAAAATTAAGAAAAGAACATCACAGGGTTTTCAAGAGAAAAAGATAGCCATATTTGAGGTTGAGTTAAAAAAATCCTCGCATACAAATAAATTT
>CAZZGN010000018.1:0-14928 GCA_964654165.1 uncultured Methanosarcinales archaeon
TAAATATTTAAATCAGATTTTTTTGCCAATGAAGTTATATCATGAAGTTCTAATCCAAATCTTAAATATGGTTTATCACTTCCATATTTTTCCATAGCCTCTTCATATGTTAATTTCTTAAACGGAATTTTTATTTCAATGTTCATAACTTTTTTGAACAGATACTTTAAGAAACGTTCATTTACTGCAAGAACATCTTCTTGATTGACAAAACTCATCTCCATATCTATTTGTGTAAATTCTGGCTGACGATCTTTTCTTAAATCCTCATCCCTAAAACATTTAACAATCTGCATGTACTTATCGTATCCGCTTATCATTAAAAGTTGTTTGAATATTTGCGGAGATTGAGGAAGAGCGTAAAATTTTCCTTTATTCACTCTTGAAGGGACTAAATAATCTCTTGCTCCTTCAGGTGTTGATTTGGCTAGCACAGGTGTTTCTATCTCTAAAAATCCCTCACTGTCAAAGAAGTCACGAGTTGCTTTCGTAACATTATGTCTAAGAATCATATTTTCTTGCATTTTTTTCCTTCTGAGATCTAAATAACGATATTTTAAACGGGTATCTTCAGTCATATCCGTATAATCTTCAAGGTCGATAGGAAGTTGATTTGATTTACTTAAGATTTTTATTTTTGATGCTTTGACTTCTATTTCTCCCGTTTCAAGATTTTTATTTGGCTCTGGTTTTATTCCAACAATACCTACTACTTGTATGACATATTCTTTTTTTATATCTGAATTTTTAGAAGCTGTAACTTGTGTTATTCCATACCTGTCTCTTATATCTACAAATACAAGATTGCCGTGTTCTCTTATTTTATTGACCCACCCAGACAGTATAACTTCCTTCCCCGAATGTTTTTTTCTGAGTTCGCCGCACGTATGTGTTCTCATTTACATCTCCTTAGTCTTAATTACAACTTCAATAGTGGGATCTTTTTCATCCATAGCTGATGCAAAGTTTTCTGCATCTTCAGCATCGCCTATAAACTCACCGTAATGCGTAGGAACAACGTATTTTGGATGTATCTCGAGAGCAGCTTTAATGGCTTCATCGACTCCCATTGTAAATTCTCCCCCAATTGGAAGGAATGCTACATCTATTTCATGTAAGTGCTTCATTTCAGGAATATAATCTGTATCTCCCGCAAAATATAATCTCTCACCAAGAACTTCTAGGATATAACCAACCCAATTACTTGATTTTGGATGATGGTCTTTGTTTATGTTGTATGCATGGACTGCTTCAAATTTTATATTTTTTGCCTCTCCTTTGTCTCCTGGTTTGGTTTCATATATCTCGCAACCAACCCCCCTCAATTTATCAGCGGAATCAGAAGTTGTGATAATTACTGTTTCAGGTTTAACAATCCTTGCTACATCTTTTACACTACAGTGATCGTAATGACTGTGCGTTATAAATATCAAATCGGCTTTTATGTCTTCATTGATTTGCCAAGGGTCTACAAATATGATTAATTCAGTAGATATCCTAAATGATGAATGTCCTAACCAAGCTATATTTTCGAGCAATTTAATCACCTGAGCAATAATATGGAGTAGTTATATTAAAATGTTTCCTCTATCCATTATCAAAAAACCGTCTAATTTTATTGTCGGATTTGTTATAACCCCATCTATATGTATTGGAACATCAGTTGTTCCGCCAAAGCCAATGTTGTTTCCCAGGGCTATATGACAAGTTCCCAATACTTTTTCATCTTCCAATATTTTCCCTGTTATTTTTGCCTTGGAATTTGTGCCTATGCCAAATTCAGCTATAGTGAATGCATTTTCTGATTGACCTTTAAATTGAGATTTAACTTTCTCAGCCTCTTCTCCTGAAAATGATATTGCCTTTCCATTTTCGAAGATAATTTTTACAGGATTCTTCAACAGGCCTGTTCCCATGCAAGCGTCCACTACAAATGTTCCATTTGCACTTTCTTCTAAGGGGGCAATAAAACATTCTCCGCTTGGAAGATTATCAAAGCTACATTTTTTAGACAATTCTCCATAATCCGAAACTGAAATTCTATTTTTTAATGAAAGTGTTAGTTCTGTTCCTAATTCTGTTTTTATATTTACAATGTTTGTTTTATCTATAAAAAATTTTAATTTTAACGTCAGTTGTTTCATTTTTTCGTAATCCACATTGATTGTTCTTTCGAACATATCTAAAGTTATACCCGGCATTGTCGCTATTCTTGCTCCTGATTTACATGCGTTGACTCTTGCTTTTGTGTGAGAAATTGATTTGGACGTGGCCGCTACAACAACATCATATTTTTTCATTATATCTGCCACATTATCTGAAGGTTCTTCACCATTTACTTTTGCTTCAGGGATTTCTATTATTTTTACATTAGAAGTTACTTTCAATGCAGAAATATTTAATTTTTCAGCTATTTCTTTTTTATTCTTGTCTGTTATTATAAGAACTGATTCATCATTTTTAAGTTTGAAACATTCTTTAAAAATAATATCTGATGGATTCATCTTTCAGTTTTTTTTAGGTCCATATACCACTCATTTGGTTTTGTAATTCTTAATTCTGTAAAAAGTTTCTTTGCAGAATCTGTTACAACTAGCTTCTCAATTTTGTTCAGCCAATCAACAGCGTCGGTATGACCGATATGTTCATATTCTCTTGCCTGAAAAGCACATTCGAGTAAATCTGCATCCCTAGCAACTACTCCTTCTTTACTTGTGTCGTTATTAAATTGATTAAATAAATCAAGCATAGCTGGTCCAGAAGGAAGGTCAAGTAATTGTTCCCTTATGACTTCGATTTCTGCTTTTCTGAAATCTATGTATTTATGTCCAACTTTATGCAAATCATTAATTCTTGCTTCTTGTAAATCGTTCATCAATGCCATCATCGCTGAGCGTTCTGGATTTGCATGTTCCATATCAGCTAGTAAATAAGCGATCATTCCTGCTCTAAAAGAATGGTCAGCAACAGATTCCGGATCTTTGACACCTGCGAGCCACCAGCCGGATCTTTTTACTCTTTTTAATTGTCCGAGTTCGTAAATGAAGTTTGTTAGTTTCTTTTTCATATCTTTCCCCTCGCTTTAAGTTCAAAGAGCATTTCTTCTAACTTCTTAATATCCCATCTCATTGAGTCTGACTTTTTCCTTAAATCTGAGTTTCTAAAATCAAATTGAGCTAACTCTGAAAATACATCCGACGCAAATTTATGTATTTTCTTTATCTCTTTGAAATCTCCATTGATTCCTGAGTTTAAAGCTTTTCTTACTAATTCTCCCGAAAGATCGCATATCCCTAGTAAATAATATTCTGGATTGAATCCTTTCTTATATTTTAATAAAATTCCTTTCTTCACAAATTTGTAATATGCTAAAGCTTCTATATATTCCTGCATTGCAACTTTATAAGAACCTGAGTATTCGTGTTTCGTACTTGAATATTTTTTTATTAAAGATGTAGATTCTTTCTCCAAGTCTTCAAGACTCCTCTCTGCTTTAGACAGTTCTAACCTATGCAATGCATAAATAACCTTTTTAGATAATTGTATAATCTTTCTTGATCGAAGGATTACATCTTCTCTTCCTTCTTCATCTTTGTCATAAGATTCCTTAACTTCCGAAAAATTTATATCCCCCATTAAAAACACCATTGAATGTGAATTTCCCCTCTTATTTAAGACTTTTGAAAATAGAAAGGTTTATATAGGTTATATCTGATAAAAGGAGATATGGCAGACGAACCTATATTCAGAAGCATCATAGAGTTTTTCGTCGATTTAGGCATATATGATGTTATTCTTCCGTTCCTTCTAGTTTTTTCGATTGTGTATGCAGTCTTAGACAAAACTAAAATCCTTGGAACTGAAGATTTTGAAGGTAAGGAGATAGGTAAAAAGAATCTTAATGCAATGGTCGCTTTTGTCATAGCGTTTTTGGTTGTTGTTTCAAAACAATTAGTCGCTACAATTAACAAAGCACTAGCAAATGTTGTATTATTATTGATTATGGTTATTATGTTTTTGATGTTAATCGGAGCATTTTTTAAGAAAGGTGAAGACGTTGCTTTGGAAAAAGGACCATGGAGAACTACATTTATGATTGTGTTGCTTATAGCCATGGTATTCATATTCCTTAATGCCATCCCAACAAAAGATGGAAATAGTAATTGGTTGACAGAGGGGTGGGATTGGTTAGTAAACCATTGGAGCGGGAATGCCGTAGGGGGCATAATATTGATTATTGTGGTGATTGTACTTATGGTATTAATTACGTCAGATAAAAAATCAACATCAAATAAACCAGAGGGCTAGGAGGTATAAAAAATGACATATTATAATTGGGAAGAATTTTTCATGGGATTGGATAGGTGGGGGCTTTCAGATGTGATACTTCCATTCTTACTAATATTCACCATAGTGTATGCAGTCTTTCATAAAACTAAGATTTTGGGTGAAAGAAAAGGCTTTAATGTTGTATTAGCTTTTGTGCTGAGTTTTAGCACAGTTATACCTCATGTAACTGGGACATATCCAATAGGTTATGATCCGATTATAATATTGCAGAGGGCCCTGCCAGCTGTATCAATTATACTTGTAGCACTTGTAATGCTCTTATTGTTAATTGGAGTCTGGGGTGCTGAATCTGACTGGATTGCAGGAAACACTGTCACAGGAGGAATTGTTATATTATCGGTTGTTGCAATTGTATGGATTTTCGGATCTGCTGCAAATTGGTGGCAAGGCTGGGGATGGTTCAATAGACTATTCGGTGCAGATGCCATGGCAATAATAATCATGATACTTGTCTTTGGATTGGTCATGTGGTTCATAACTAGAGATGACAATCAAACCAAAGGGGACGGTTTCATGAAACAGATGGGCAATATGTTTAAGAAGGAATAAAATGGCAAGTTTCATAGACATTGCATTTTTTGAGGGGCTCAAACCCCTTATGATTTTGTTGATAGTATTTGCTATGGTCTATGGAGTACTAATTGGATCAAAGATTCTTGGAGGGAACAAAAACTTAAGTGCAATTATAGCTTTTGTTATTGGTTTGATTATTATGATTTCAGCAAAAATAAGCCAGGTCATAATGATTTTAATCCCTTGGTTTATTGTGGTTGCTATATTTTTGATATTGGTAGTCATAGCGTTTAAAACATTAGGTTTGCCTGATGAAAATCTTATGAGTGCTGCTGCAAATCCGCAGGTGTATTGGACATTGTTAATTATTGGTGTAATTCTTTTGGTTGCTGCTATAGGGGCTGTTTACGGGCAAGAAGAACTTGGTGTGACAAAAGAAAACGTGTCCCAAATTACATTTAGTGGCGCTGAAGACACTGATGGAGACGGAATTGCTGATACAGATACAGGAAATTACGAGAATAATGTAAAGGCAACAATATATCATCCAAGAATGCTGGGATTTTTAGTTATTATACTTATAGGTATATTTGCTGTCAATCAATTAACTAGAGATTAAATTCCAAATGAATCGGCAAATTCTCTCATTTTTCTGAATTTGAATGTAAATTCTAAACCTTTGTCTGTTATTATAAGATACTTATGCCCTTTATCTTGAATTTCCTTTACCATTTCCTTCCCTATTAATTCCTCAAGATAATTTGACATTAATTTATGAGAAAGATTTGATTTGTACATCAAATGAGTGGGCTTTATTTTGTGGCCTTTTCTTTCTATTGCTTCCAAAATATCATTCACTATATCTATTCTCGACCTTCTTTTACTCATTTTTTAATTACCCAAATATATACAAACATAAGTACAAGGAATCCTATCAACTGTAGGACTTCAGCGACTACATAATATAAACTGCTAATTGAAAAAAGCATGAAGAATACTTGGCTCAATAATATAAAGAAAAACGCTAATAGGATGAACATTGAAGTTCCATTTTTATTTTTTGTAAAATTCTTAAAGTAAAAAGCTACAATAAAAGCTAAAAGCAAGAATGCTGTTAGATGGAAAAACATAAAATTGTAATGACTTAAAATGCATATCCCAAAAAACAGCCACCCGTATAGAATCATATCATTGATACTTGTATTCTTATAAGACACCATATAAATTCCAATTAAGCCCAGTAACATCAATAATCTAAATCCTAAATAACCAATAATGTAAAACAATTCCCATTCATGGATTGTTGAAAATGCTATGGACACCGTTCCAGCTCTTGTTTGTTCAAATACTTCTGAATATGCTATTATATTTGTCAATATTTTGAAAACAAATGCTAGAGCAAAAAGTAAAAATGCTATTGAGAAGAACTTGTAATTGTTATTTTTTGAGAATTTGTACATTTTATAAGCATAGAACGCAATGAGTAGTGTAACGATAATAGAAAATACCTCAAAAATAGAATCTATGCCATAAAACCATTCCGGACTGAATACGAATCTTACCATTTTCAAGTGAATGTCAATTTTCCATTTAAAAAACTTATGGAAAAGCGTTCAGGAACAGGAGTTCCTATCATATATAAATAAGCAAGACATACTAATACATACACCAAACGGCCTTTATTTTTTCATACCTTTAGTAATACGAGATAACTCCGATACACTATCGGTCAATGAGGGAAGGATTTTTTGAAAAACCTTCTCCATTGCCTTTATCTCAACGCCTAGATTTACTATATTCTGATCATATTCATTGACCTTGCCTAATAATGCTTCGTGTAATGAATCGAAACCCTTCTTTAAATCATCAAATTGCTGCTCTAATTTGTTTATCTTGCCTTCGGTCTTTTCCTTCCAGTCTATAATCTTATTAATATGCTTTGAGAGCTCGTTCCATTTCTCCTCTATAATTATTTCCACTATCCTTTCAACGTTTTCTTCTCTTGGTTCGTTAAATTGCTGAGGAGGCGGTTGCATAGGTTGTTGAGATTGTGGTTCGTTAAACATCTCCTGCCCTGCACCCTCAACACTTCCTTTTACGCTTGCCTGGTTCATTGCCTCAAAAACCTGCTCTGGTGTATAGCCTTGTCTTTGGAGATATTCTATAATCTGATTATTAGAAAGACCTTGCTGCTGCATAGCAATAACATGGTCTGTAGGTGGACCAGTTGAATCATTTACTGGAGACATCTGTGGTTCCTCAGGAGGAGGAGGGTTTTTATTTTCTTTTTTCCCGAAAGATATAAGTGCTATTTTTCCTCACCATGTTAGATTCTTGATAAATTTGTTTTTAAATCTTTCTATTTATGATGTCATTAACTAATTTTTCCGCTTCTGTTTTTGTGATGAAATTAAGTGGCTGCCAAAAATCAAGGTAACGTTTGAGAGTCCTTACATCTTCATTTTTTGCAAAATTCTGTATTTCCCTCAGTATTTGCTTCATTTTATCGTTTAATTGACTTACGCTTTTTTGAAGTTCGATGATTTGATCATCCACTGCTTTTACTTCCCTGTTTAGATTTTTTTGAATATTGAGCATATTTTGGTCTGTAACTTGAGTTTTTCTCCTTACATTTGAATAGCGATCTTCTATTATTCTTAATCTTCTTCCTAATTCCCCCACTTGAGATGTTAAAGATATGATTTCTTGGGGAGGACCTTTTGGCTTTTGAGAGCCGAAGGTTATAACTCCTTTTTGCTTTTGAGGAGGTTCATTACTTGACAAGTCTACCTGATTTGATTCATCCATAGAGGATTATAATTGTACTGGGTTTTAATAAGTTTTTGGTTTGATATTGTTATTGAGGAGTTGTGGTTGACATAACTTCATTTTATTCTTTATTCTCCAAAACCAATACATTTAAATATAACTTATTTAACTTAAATAACTTAGTTAACTAAGACAACTTAGTTGATACCAGAAGTCTGGACCCTCGGGGACGAGATCGATGTTCTTCAAGAACTCCCCCAACGTAAAATAATCTCTGAATCGAGGGTTTTTTTTAAAATGGTAAGGGTAAACATAATACTGGAAGAGGAAATACACAAGAAAGCTAAAATTAATTCTGTAATCAAAGAAACGACCTTAATTGAATATGTAAACAAAGCAATAGCTGACAAACTAAAAAAAGAAAAATGGCCAGAATAAATATCGAAATAGACAATAACTTACACAAAAAACTCAAAGTAGTCTGTGCTATGAAAAATACAACAATTATAGAATATATAAACAAAGCTGTGAAAGAAAAAAATGGACGATAAATTTGAAATTTTCAGGGAAGGAGAAGAAGTAATATTAAGGGTAAACTGTGAAAAAGCCAGCATTCACCCTTCTATAGAAGATTCTGCATTATGTATGTCCACTATGATAGATCAATTGATTGAAAATAAAGACATAACTAAAATTGTCCTATATGAAAAAAGAGATTACGAATACGACTATCCGCAAACAATGCTGTTGATGGAACTTTCACATATGTTCACTGAGATTGTAAGAGACAAAAATCTTCTCAGTTATTACAGTATGGGAAATCAAGATGCAATTTATACAGAAATAAAAAATTTGCTGTTCCAAACTTTAAAAACAGATCCCTTGGGAGCATATGTTGAACTAAACAGAATTTTAAGAAGAGAAAAAATCACAAAAGAAAATACTGCAAACCCACAAATAATACAATTAGTTGACAGATACATTTCCCTAATAACTCATGTTCTTCAGATGTTCGATCAAACTAGATTAATCAATGTGGCAAAGCCTTATCTTGCAGGACATAAACTCGGAGACAGAGAAGCGTACAGGAGGATTTTTCGTCCAACAATCAAACCAGATTTTATGTTTACAAAATTGATGTCTTCATATCCAGAAGAAGGAGAAGAATTAGACAACTACACAATTGGAGATGATATAGAAATCACAATCTTTAAACTCCCAGATTCCACACAGTACATCTATCATGTCATGCCTCCAGAATTTAAACTGGATGAAGAAAAATATGAAATTTTGGACAGCGCAAGAAAGATAATGGCTGAACACAAACCCAAAGAAGAAGAGTTTGTAAATCCAGAAAGAATGAGGAAAGTTTTCTATGATGTTGGGAGAGATTTAATAGAAGAACTTTCAAAATATCAAGGATTGACCTTACTGCAAAAAGAAATAGACAAACTGACAAATATATTGGTTAGATATACAGTCGGATTTGGATTGATAGAAGTATTATTACAAGATGAAAAAATTCAGGACATATCAGTCAACAGCCCTTTAGGGCAGATACCTATGTTTATAGTGCATGCAGATTATGATGATTGTAAAACAAATATCATACCAACAAGAGCCGAAGCAGAAAGCTGGGCATCAAAATTAAGAATGATTTCAGGAAGACCGTTAGATGAAGCTAATCCTATTTTAGATACAGAACTTGAATTGCCTGGGGTATCGACGAGAGTTTCATTGATAGGGCCTCCGCTAGATCCTACTGGACTGGCTTTTTCATTCAGAAGGCATAGAGATAAACCGTGGACTCTGCCTTTATTCATAAAATACAAAATGATATCTCCTTTAGGGGCAGGAATGTTAAGTTTCCTAATCGATGGAACTAGAACATTATTGATTGGTGGAACAAGATCCAGCGGTAAATCTTCTTTTTTATCTTCAATACTTGTTGAAATAATGAGACGTTATAGAATAATAACTGTTGAAGATACTTTAGAACTTCCAACAGGTTCATTAAGAAAATTAGGTTATAATATACAACCTTTGAAAGTTGCTTCTGCCTTACAAAAAAATTCTTCTGAAATGACAGCGGGGGACGGAATAAGGGCCACACTAAGATTAGGAGACAGTTCATTAATTGTCGGAGAAGTAAGAAGTGGCGAAGCAAAAGCATTATATGAAGCTATGAGAGTTGGAGCAGCTGCAAATGTTGTTGCAGGAACTATTCACGGCGACACACCATATGGGATATTTGACAGGGTTGTAAATGATATTGGTGTTCCAAAAACTTCTTTTAAGGCAACGGATGTTATAATAATCGCCACGCCAATAAAATCAGCTGATGGTTTGCATAAATTCAGAAGAATTACACAGATAACTGAAGTAAGAAAGACTTGGGAAAATGATCCTATGCTTGAAGGTGGCTTTATGGATTTGATGAAGTATAATCCTAAAACTGATGAATTAGAAGCAACACCTGAAGCAATAAATGGCGAATCAGAAGTTCTTAAAGCGATAGCAGGTAATGTAAAGGATTTTGTAGGAGACTGGGATGCTGTGTGGAACAACATACTACTCAGAGCAAAAATAAAAGGAGCAATAACAAAAAAAGCTATTGAAATAGGAGATGATGATATGTTGGAAGCTCCGTTTGTAATAAAATGTAACGATATATTTCATAACTTAAGTGAAAAAGTTGCAAATGAAAAAGGAAAGATGGATTCGGATCAGATCTATAAAGAATGGGAAAACTGGTTTAAGAAAGAGATAAAAAAGAGAAATATAAAGCAGAAAGAATAAGAAAGAGGTGACAATGAAAGAGAAAGCTATACAAAACCTGATGCAGAAATATCAGGAGAGGCTCACAACTGAGCTCGGAGGAGATATGGGTAAGATTCGAAAGATAGAATCTAGAGAATATAAAGAATTCAGAAAAGACATGATGCCTCATCATCTCTCGCTTTATGAAAATGGCTGTAAGATTGCTGAGAAGACTCTGAAGATAAAACCAGATGAAAAAGAAGCAAAAAAAATACAGACAGCATTAGATACATGTCATCTTTCGTGCACACCAGCAGGTGTTAAAAGTTTCTCGATATTGTTTCCGTTGATTGTTGTTCTAGCAGGTATTTTTATAAGTATTATGATGCCTATGATAGTTGGAGCTGATGTTGGAACTTTTGGCATTTTCATTTTCATAATTGCTGGATTTTCCTTGTATGGTATTTCAAATAAATATCCCTTCTTCATGGCAAGTTCGTGGAGATTAAAAGCCAGTAATGAAATGGTTCTTTCAGTTTTTTATGTAGTTACATTTATGAGACATACAAGCAATCTTGAAAATGCACTTGTATTTGCGTCTGAACATTTATCTGGTCCATTATCTCTGGATTTAAGAAAAGTTATATGGGATGTTGAAACTGAAAAATACGACAAATTAAAAGACTCATTAGATGATTATTTAGAAACGTGGAAAGAGACAAATAATGAATTTGCTGAGGCATTCCATTTAATTGAAGCCTCGTTATTCGAAAGTTCTGAAGAAAGAAGACTTGATTTGCTTGACAAATCACTGGATGTTATATTGGAAGAGACATATGAAAAAATGCTTCATTATGCACATGACCTTCATGCTCCAATAACTATGTTGCACATGCTTGGAGTAATAATGCCTATTTTGGGTTTAGTTATTCTTCCATTATTAGCAAGTTTTATGACGTCTCCGGAATTGCCACCAAATGAACTCGCTTTTTATATCGCTGTATTTTATAATATAGCTCTGCCGTTAGTTGTTTATTATTTTGGGAAAAACATACTTGCAAGCAGACCGACTGGTTATGGTGACACAAATATAAGTGGGAAAAAAGGATTTGAAAAATACAGAAATGTTAATTTTGAATTAGCTGGCAAAAAATTCAGTCTCACTCCAATGATATTTGCAGTTATGATTGGATTAATTGCAATATTGCTGACTTCTTTCCCATTGATAATGAATTCTGTTGTTGGACAGGACCTTGTGATAGATCCTGATGGAGAAATGAGGATGATGCATTATGATAATCCTGATTATGGTTTCAGCACATTTCAATTTTTGGGATATAAGGAATCGACTACAGGACAGGGTTTAATGGGCCCATATGGGTTAGGTGCGGCGATATTTAGTCTATTCCTTCCTTTGGGTTTGGGGTTAGCATTAGGAAGTTATTTTATTTTTAAAACACGAAAATTAATGAAAATAAGGAAATCTACAAAAAAACTTGAAAATGAGTTTTCTTCCTCACTGTTTCAATTGGGGAATAGGCTGGGGGATGGTTTACCTGCAGAAATTGCATTTTCAAGAGTTGCATCTGTAATGAAAGGCACTCCTTCTGGAAATTTCTTCAATTTGGTTTCATCCAACATAAGAAGACTTGGAATGTCTGTAAAGCAGGCAATATTTGATCCAAAGATTGGCGCTCTCATTTACTATCCTTCTAATTTAATTGAAAGTTCAATGAAGGTATTGATAGAAAGTTCAAGAAAAGGCCCAAAGATCGCAGCACAGGCATTAATGAATATATCAAGATACGTCAAAGAGATACATCGTGTAAATGAAAGATTGGAAGACCTTATGACTGATATTATCAGCTCCATGAAATCACAAATTTCTTTTTTAACACCTGTAATTTCTGGAATTGTGATAGGTATAACTTCAATGGTGACTTATATTTTGTCTAGACTAAAATCACAAATGGATGCATTAGGAAATGATGCACCTGCAGGTCAATTTGAAGGTATATTAAACATTTTTGGGGATGGAATTCCCACATATTATACACAAATAATCGTTGGATTATATGTTATACAGATAACTTACCTACTAACTGTTATCTCTAACAGCGTTCAGAATGGATCAGATAAACTCAATGAAGAAAATATGTTGGGGAAAAATTTGTTGAAAGGATCCATACTTTATGTTGTGATATCATTTATAGTGATGCTGATATTCAACAGTATAGCAAGTTCAATAATAAAAGGGATGGTTTAATATACAAAAAGAAAGTCCAATTCAATTGGGGAAATAAATTGGTTGATGATGTCTGTAAACCTGGATGGTTAAATGTAGTTCTACCACATAAAGCTGATATTTCAAGGATGAAAGAGATTTTGAAAAAAAGAAAGCTGGTTACTGTTTGCGAGGAAGCTAACTGTCCAAATTTGACTAAATGCTGGGATACAACATCGACTTTTATGATAATGGGTGACACTTGTACAAGAGGGTGTAAATTTTGTGCAATAAAAACTTCTTCTAAAGGAAAAGTATTAGATTTGGAAGAACCTCAGAAGATTGCAGACGCAGTAGAAGAGATGAAATTAAGCTATGTGGTTATAACTTCTGTCGACAGAGACGACCTAAAAGATTATGGATCTGAACACTTTGCTTCATGTATAAAAAAAATAAAAGAAAAAGGGATAATGGTTGAAGTATTGATTCCTGATTTTAATATTGATTGTTTAAAAAAAGTTGTAGATGCAATGCCTGAGGTCATAGCACATAATATTGAAACAGTTAAGGAATTGCAATTGAAAGTTAGGGATCCTAGAGCAGGATATGAAAAATCACTTAAGGTTCTAAAGAATGTAAAAAAATTAAATCCAAAAATATTCACAAAATCATCAATCATGCTAGGCTTAGGAGAAACAAAAGAGCAGGTTGTAAAAACAATGAAAGACTTAAGAAGTGTGGGATGTGATATACTGACATTAGGTCAATATCTCAAGCCAAATAACAAATTTCTCAAGGTTGAAGGGTATATTAAACCTGAAATTTTCGAAGAATTTAAGAAGATTGGAGAACAACTAGGCTTTGTTTATGTTGTTTCCGGGCCATTGGTTAGAAGTTCGTACAAGGCCGGAGAGTTATTCATTAAGAATGTGATAAAAAATGGTTGAGACTGATGTTATTGTTTTGGGGAGTGGACCAGGCGGTTATGTAGCTGCTATTAGGGCTGCACAATTAGGTAAGAAAGTTACTCTTATTGAAGAAAGTGATAAACTTGGAGGGATATGCTTAAATTACGGCTGTATCCCTACAAAAGCCATAATCCATGCATCTAATTTTTTCAGTTCTTTGAAGGATTTCGAAGAGATGGGAATAAAAATAAATGATTATGCTTTTGATCTTGAAAAACTTGGAACTTGGAAAAATGGAATAATTGAAAAATTAAATAATGGCATAAAATCATTATTAGATAAATATGGGATAAAAGTTATTAAAGGGAAAGGGATTTTTGTTAACAGCAATGAATTAAAAGTTGAAAGTAGTTCTATAATTTTTAAGAAAGCTATAATTGCTACAGGATCTTCACCCATAGAGATTCCTGGATTCAGTTTTGATAATCCAAATGTGTGGAGTTCAAAAGAAGCGTTGTTACTAAATGAAGTTCCGAAAAAACTTGTAATTATCGGTGGAGGATATATCGGAACAGAGATGGGAACTGTTTATGCTAAATTAGGGAGCGAAGTACACATTGTGGAAATGAAGGACAGGTTGTTGCCTGAAATTGATAAAGAAATTGTTTCTGTTGTTTCAAAAAAGCTTAGTGAATTTAATGTAAGGCTTCATCTTAAGAGCAAAGCATTAGGTATGGAAGAAAAAGATGGAAACGTAACTGTCAAAATAGAAGAAAAGGAAATAGAATGTGATAAAGTTCTTGTAGTTGTTGGGAGAAAACCAAATTCGAATGATATTGGTTTGGAAAATACTAAAGTAAAAGTTAATGATAAAGGTTTCATAGAAGTTAATGAATCAAGAAATACATTTGATCCGAATATTTATGCAGTTGGAGATGTTATTGGACAACCTATGTTGGCGCATAAAGCTTCGAAAGACGGAAAAATTGCTGCTGAATCAATTTGCGGTTTGCAATCTAAATTTGATAATGTCATTCCTTTTGTTATTTTTAATGATCCTGAAATTGCTTCTGTTGGGATAAAAGAAGAAGATGCAAAATGTGAAATTTTAATTGGCAAGTTTCCGTTTTCTGCACTTGGAAGAGCAATGACTTTAAATTCAACAGAAGGTTTTGTAAAAATTATAGCTGAAAAAAAGACAAAAAAAGTTTTAGGAGTACATATTGTTGGAGCAGGCGCTTCAGATATGATTGCCGAAGCAACTTTAGCTATAGACTTAGGTGCAACATTGGACGATATTGCTTCAACAATCCACGCTCATCCAACAATGCCTGAAAGTCTTTCAGAAGCAGCAGAAGTTGCAATGGGAAAAGCTGTGCATATATTTAATGTTAAGAATTAACG
>CAZZGN010000019.1:0-14255 GCA_964654165.1 uncultured Methanosarcinales archaeon
AAATTTAGAATAATTATTTTGAATGTTTTCAAATACTTTTTTATCGTAATTAACTAAATCCATCTTATTAACAACGACGACAACTTGTTTGATTCCAAGCATAGAAAGCATATAGCCATGGCGTTTAGAATTTTCTTGAATTCCCTCATCAGCATCAATAACTAATAGAGCAGCTTCAGCTCTTGCAGCTCCAGAAATCATATTTTTTAAGAATTCAATATGACCCGGTGCATCTATTATTATGTAATCTCTTTTTTTGGTCTTGAAAAAACATCTTGCAGAATCTATTGTTATACCCTGGCTTTGCTCATCTTTCAACGCATCCAATAAAAAAGCATATTCAAATTGCTTTGATTCCTTTTTGCATTTTTCTCTTATAAATTCAAGCTTTCCTTCAGGTAGAGAGTCTGTATCAGCCAATAATCTACCTATGACAGTTGATTTGCCATGATCAACATGACCTACAATCACAATGTTCATTTGCTCTCTCATTTCGTGCCCCATTTTACAGTTAACCATGCCCTCTCATGAAGATAGTAAAAGAGCATTTTGAAAATTGCTTCCAATATTCCAACTGATATCGCTAATTTCAGTTTGCCTGTGAATATGAACACAAGGAGAACAGTTATAAGTGAACCGACTACTCTCTATGATATTGATTTTACAACACTTCTTTCATGTTTTTCTTTCACATATATCCCTCCCTTCTCAACGTTTCTAAACCGCCACCATCCTCTTTATCTTGTTCTCTTCCTGATCTTTCTGCAATTTTGGAGAATTTGCCGGATTCTAATTCTTCAACAATCTCTTTGACGGTTTTTGCATCTGATTCAACAGGAGAAGTGCATGGGTAACATCCTAATGATCTGTATCTTTTTCCTTTCTTTGAGAAATATAAATCTACAATTGGAATTTTTTCTCTTAAGATGTATTTCCATATATCTAATTCTGTCCAGTCCAATAATGGATGAATTCTGAGATGTGTTCCGGGCTCAAATTCAGTTTTGAACTGGTTCCAAAGTTCAGGAGGCTGATTTCCAATATCCCAATCACTGTGTTTGTCTCTTGGGGAGAAATATCTTTCCTTAGATCTAGAACCTTCTTCATCTGCTCTGGCTCCCACAATCACTCCAGTGTATGGTTCAGTGTTTTTATCAATTTCATATTTACCTGAAGAATGATTCATTCTCCAACGTGGCCATCCACCGGATAAGGTATTATGTAATGCTTCAGTTTTAAGTACTTTACAACATTCAACTCTTGATAATTTTCCATCAGGATATGTATTTTTTTCTTTTAGAGCCTTGACATTTTGTCCATAAACCATATCAAGTTTCCATTTTTTAGCTAGTTCGTCCCTATATTCCACCATTGAAGGAATTTTATAAGCTGTATCTATATGAACTAAAGTCAGGGGAACATGATTAAAGAATGCTTTTTTTGCTAGCCATAGCATTACAGTACTATCTTTACCTATAGACCACAACATACACAAGTTCTTAAAATTCGCATAAGCTTCCCTAAGAATATAAATTGATTGACTTTCTAATTCATCTAGTCTATCCATCTTCTTTCCTCACCGATGTTTTGTCTCCACCTATTCTCATTGTTGAGCTCCTGTACTGTTTTAAAGAGAGTAATGATTCTCTGTTCCATTAGATTTCAAATAGCCTTTTATATCGATAATAATCGTTTTACCGATATCCGTATACTTAAGTTTTTCATGTGGAGATAATAAAACAACACAATCATAATCTCCTTCTATTTTTTCAACATAATTACAAGTAAATTCATTCATAATAATTTCTTCACTCAGATAAGGATCATGACCATAAACATCTGCACCTTTATCTTTTAATACTTCAATTAACTGTTTTGCCCTCGAATTTCTGTAATCAGGGACATTTTCTTTGAAAGTTAAACCTATTACAAGCACTTTTGAACTTTTCAACTCTTTACCTTCTTTTTTCAAAGCTTTCTCAACTAGATAAACAACTTGATTATGCATATTATCATTTATTTCTCTGCCAGCAAGAATCACTTTTGGATTATAACCAAGTTGTTGTGCTTTATATGTTAAATAGTAAGGATCTATACCTATACAGTTATGAATAATAATTCCAAAATCTGTTATTATTGTATTTGTTTTTTCTACTTCAAATGAATAGACATAATCTGTTTCTTCTTTAGATATTTCTTTTAAATCAACAATAGAAAATCCTTTTTTAATTTCATATTTATTACTAGATACAAATTTTATTTTATTTTTAAAATATTTTTCAATTTTTCTCTTTTTATCACTAATTAATAATTCTGAAAATTTTAACATATTTTTGTGACCATGAATATAAAGTAATTGCCTATTTAAATCATAAGAACTATTTACTCCGTAATCATTGAGTAATAAAATGGTTTGATGAAATAATACTTTACTGATTGAGAAAAAATTGCCTTCACAGGAACAATTATTATAATTCTTATTCCTTTTTTTATCTAATTTTTCACCTAAATATAAACTAACTCCCCCATCCCCTCTAATTATCCCTTTAAGTAATTCATATTTAAATTTAGAATAAATTATATTAGATGGTGCTTTAGCATCATAACTATCTTTGCCACATTTTAAAATTTCTTTAATAAAATACCCAAATATATTGGAAGATACTTTAACAGTTTGAGCATTATCTCTTTTTGATTTATAAAGTGAATGACTTAAACCTAATTTTTCAATACAAGAATACAAATCTTTAACTAAATCATTTTCATCACCAGAAAAAGTCCATCGAACTCTTGTAGATTTATCCTTTGTTACACATCCCTCACTAAGATAATAACCAATCATTCTAGCAAAGTCTTCATCTAAGTTAATTACTGCTTTTATTTGATTAAATGAAGGACCTCTACCTGATACAAGATAAATTTCCTCTCTTGATATTGGCATTGATTTCTTTTTTTCAAGTTTTAAATAATCTTTAAGAGGCATATAATTTCCAAAATACATATTAGAAGCTTTTTTACCTAGATTTTTCTTAAAATTAATTATATCTTTAAAATCTTTAAACTTTTTTAAAATTGGTTTTACTCTTGTTTTCAAAATTAAATCTTTAGGTAGATAATCAATTAAATCATAAGCAATATTGTTATTTAAAATAGGTAATTTAGAATTGACTAGAAATTTCTCATTAATTGTAACATCTTTTGCATGTTTTACTTTAAATCTATTTTCCCAAATCATTATTGGATGATCATCAGTTACTTTAAGAATTTGATTAGTATTTGTTTTAAATGAAACTATTTTAGAATATTTTCTTTTTTTCACTATTGTACATCTATTAAACTCTGATTTTTGTGTATCTACATTAAATGATAAAATTTCAATATTATTATTTGATAATTCATATAATTCTTTTGAAGTTATTACATCAAATTTATTATTTATTTTAACAAAAACTAATTGATCTTTATGTAAACAATGCCCACCCACCAAACCAGGAGTATATTTATGAAAATTCCACTTTGTAGCTGCCGCATCAATAACATCTTTTGTATTGATATCCATTTTTTCAAATATAATTGAAAGTTCATTCATCAAGGCTATATTCAAATCACGTTGTACATTTTCAATTACCTTTGCTGCTTCAGCAACTTTTATTGAAGGTGCTTTATGAACACCTATCTTAATCACAGTTTCGTATACGCTAGCAATCTTATCCAATATTTCCTTATTGTTCCCACTTACAACCTTAACAATTGTATCAACTCTATGTTCTTTATCTCCAGGATTTATTCTCTCCGGACTATAACCAAGACCAAAATCTCCTAACTTTAATCCTGACTCTTTCTCAAGTATAGGCAGACATACTTCCTCTGTGCAACCTGGATAGACTGTAGATTCATATACAATAATCGAACCTTTTTTCATGTTCTTTCCGACAATTTCAGAAGCTGATTTAACATATGTTAAATCTGGTTTGTTATCTCTATCTATAGGTGTTGGAACTGCAATGATTATAAAATCTGCCTCTCCAATTTTTTTCGGATCAGAAGTGAATTGCATAGTTGTATTTTTTACAACTTTATCTCCAACTTCGAAAGTCGGATCTTTCCCTTGTTTTAATTGAGTTACCTTATCTTCATTTATTTCAAAACCTACCACTTCTGTATTCTTTGCGAACTCTACTGCTAAGGGCAAACCGACATAACCTAATCCTACAACACATATCTTAGTCATCATTCTCCCTCAAAGTCAACCATTGTAAATATTTTTGTACCTGATTCTTCTATTTTCTTCATTCCACCTAAATCTGGCAAACCAATTATGAAACAAGCTTCAATAACATCACCACCTAATTTTTTGATTAAATTTATTGTAGCAATACCAGTCCCACCAGTTGCTATAAGGTCGTCAATCAGTAATACTTTATCTCCTTCTTTTATTGCATCTTTGTGAACTTCAATAATATCTGTGCCATATTCTAGTTCATATTCTTCTGAAATTGTTTCGGCAGGCAGTTTTCCTTTTTTTCTTATAGGAACAAAACCAAGATTTAATCTATCAGCAAGCGCTGCTCCGAAAATGAAACCTCTTGCTTCTATTCCTGCAATTATATCTATTTTTTGACCTTTATATCTTTCTTCAAGTATGTTTAAAGATTCCTTGAATGCTTCAGGGTCTTTTAATAAAGTGGTTATGTCTCTAAACATTATTCCTTTTTTAGGATGGTCGGGAATTGTTCTTATTGAAGATTTTATGTCCATTCATTTCACCTTTTTGATTGTATGGAT
Organism: uncultured Methanosarcinales archaeon; assembly: GCA_964654165.1. Classification (GTDB taxonomy): domain Archaea; phylum Nanobdellota; class Nanobdellia; order Woesearchaeales; family CAZZGN01; genus CAZZGN01. The sequence continues at coordinate 4,786 of CAZZGN010000019.1, forward strand.
AAGAAGATTTGTTACTTTCTCTACATTTTCTCCGAAAATCTTTAATATCTCTTCCCAAGTTACGGGTTCCTCTCCTTCCAACCACGAATCATAATCTGTTGACATTGCTACTGCTGCATAAGGGATTCCAATTTCATTTGCCAAAATTGCCTCAGGGGCAATTGACATGTTAATTATATCTGCACCCCAGATTCTGAACATTCTGCTTTCAGCTCTTGTAGAAAATCTAGGCCCTTCAATTGTGATTACTGTTCCTTTAGGATGGAAAGAAGTACCTAATTCTTTTGCAGAAGAAATCATTATGTCTCGTAAGTAATCTGAAAATGGATCTGGCATTGCTGTGTGTTTTGCATTTTCTCCGCCAGGAGGGAATTCTTCAAAGAAAGTTATGTCTCTATGTCTTGTGAAATCTATGAATTGATCTATGATAACTAAATCTCCTCTCTTTATTTCCTGTTTTAAGCTTCCCACTGCAGTTGTTGCTAGAATATGCGTACATCCTATATCTTTTAAACTTTGAATGTTAGCCCTAAAATTAACTTGAGATGGGGGGATTGTGTGTTTTCTTCCGTGCCTGGAAATGATTACCACATCAACTCCCTCAATTTTTCCAATTTTTAATGGGGATGTAGGTTTACCAAAAGGAGTTTCAACTTCTACATCTTTAGAATCTTTCAAAAAAGTAGGGTCATCCAGTCCACTTCCCCCTATAATTCCTATCTTAACCATTGCTCGTCACCTTATGATATTCCTTGTACCATTCTATGAACATTTTTATTCCTTCTTCAATTTTTACTTTAGGATTGAAGTTTAGTTTTTCTTTTGAAGAACCTATATCAGCAAAAGTTTCCGGGACGTCTCCTGGTTGTAATGGTAATAATTTTTTCTCTGCTTTTTTTCCTAATTCTTTTTCTATACATTCAATGAAATAATTAAGTTCTACTGTGTTATTATTACCTAAGTTAAAAATTTCACACTCACTCTCTTTGCCCAATGCTGATAAAACTCCACTTACAATGTCTGTTATGAAGGTAAAATCTCGTTTCATCTTTCCGAAATTGTATACGTCAATTGGTTCATTGTTAAGTATTGCTTTTATGAATTTGAATAATGCCATGTCAGGCCTGCCCCACGGACCTATAACAGTAAAGAACCTGAGTCCAGTCATCTTAATGCCAAAGAGATGATGATAGGTGTATGCCATTAACTCGTCTGTTCTCTTTGTAGCTGCGTATAGGCTGATTGGTTTGTCTACTCTATCTTCTGTTGAGAAAGGTGTTTTTTCATTTCCACCGTATACACTAGAGGAAGATGCGTAAATTACAGTTTTTATTTTATACTTTCTTGCAAGTTCAAATATGTTCAAAGTTCCGTTGATATTACTTTTTATATATGCAAATGGATTTTCTAATGAATACCTTACACCTGCCTGTGCACCTAAATGGCAGATTTTGTCTATCTTATGCTTTTGAAAAATTTCATCCATCTTTTCTAAAACAGAAAAATCTTCCCTATAGAATGTGAAAGCATCATCCTTCTTGAAAAAGTGTTTTAATCTGGCCTCTTTTAGTTTTGGATCGTAATAATCATTTACGTTATCTATGCCTATAACTTCATCTCCTTTTTCTAGGAGAGCTTTTGCAACTGCACTTCCTATAAATCCTGCGACGCCAGTTACTAATATTGTTGCCATTATCTGCCTACCCCGACATATTTGAATCCTAATTCTTCCATTTCTTTTTTGTCATATATATTTCTTCCGTCAATTATTATTGGATTTTTCATTAATGTCTTGATTTTCTCGAAATCCGGTTGTCTGAATTCATCCCATTCTGTCACGATTATTAAAGCGTCAGCATCTTTAAGAGCATCGTATTGATTTGTTGTAAAGGATACATTTTTTGTGACTTTCTTGGCATTTTCAGTTGCTTCTGGATCAAATGCTATTACTTCTGCATATTCGTTTTGAAGTTGTTCAATAATCACCAAAGAAGAAGCCTCTCTGATATCATCTGTTTTTGGTTTGAATGCGATGCCCCATAAAGCAATTTTCTTTTTTTCTAGATTAGGAATTAATTTTTTTAATTTTGGCACTAAAGATTTCTTTTGTCTTTCGTTTGTGTAGTCAACTGCCATTAAGACATTTGATGTGAGGCCCTGTTTTTCTAAAGTATGAGCTAATGCTTTAACATCTTTTGGAAAACAACTACCACCGTAACCTGCACCAGCTTGTAAGAATCTTGGACCTATTCTTGTATCTAGTCCCATACCCCTTGCTACTTGTTTTATATCTGCACCCACTTTCTCGCATAAGTGTGATAATTCGTTCATGAAAGATATTCTTGTGGCGAGCATTGCGTTAGAAGCGTATTTGATTAATTCTGCACTTTGTATATCTGTGAACATTATTGGTTTTCCAGTTCTTGTTACTGTCTTGTATACTTTGGCCATTACTTCTTCCGCTTTTTTTGAATCTGTACCAATTATTATACGGTCAGGGTTCTGGAAATCTTTGATTGCTGCCCCTTCCCTTAAAAATTCTGGATTTGATATGACATCAAATTCGTATTTTGGTTTGTGTTCTAAGATTTTTCTTTTGACTTTCTCCGCTGTTCCTACAGGGACTGTACTTTTGTCAACAATTATCTTGTAAGAGTTCATGTATTTTGCTATATCTTCTGCCACTTGGAACATGTATTGCATATCTGCGTCTCCATCATGTCTCATTGGCGTGCCAACACATATGAATATAACATCAGAAGATTCGTAAGCTAATTTTTTATTTGTTGTGAACTTAAGTCTTTGCGCTTTTGTGTTTTTTTGTACTAATTCTTTGAGACTTGGTTCGAAGAAAGGAATTTCTCCATTTTCTAATGTTTTTATCTTGTTTTCATCAACATCCAAGCAAATTACGTCATTTCCCATATCTGCGAAGCAAGCTCCAGATACAAGGCCAACATAGCCTGTTCCAACCATTGTAATCTTCATTGTAGTACCTCTATTATCGTGTTAAAACGGGGATTTTGATGCTTTAAAAAGCTTGTGGAATAAAGAGTCAGAAATAGAGGAAATCTTAACGTTTTGTTCTTTTCAGAATCACTTCTCTTACTTTAGGAGAGACTTTGTCTAATCCAGGATATTGTGAAATAATTATTTCTTTGGGAACATAAGTTGAGTCATCTGGAACTGGTTCAACAATGAGAGGTGATTCAACAGTGGAGGGTGGTTCAACAGTGGGAGGTGATTGAGCTTCCTTTTTTTCCCACATATTACCTGGTTTTCTACCAGAAGTTTTCTTATAAACAGGCTTTATCCCCTTTGCATAGATGCTTATATTTCCTCTTCTATACTTTACAATACTTTCTGCATCGATAATCTCTTTTGGCATATTCATAAGTCTTTCAGTTAAAATCCCATATTCGCCTAATAATTTTTTGAAGTTATTATGAAAGATAGGTTCCATTCTGAACGGAGTGAAGAATTTATCATTGGGGTTATAAATACGAGATTTTTTCTGAAGAGTATAATTAGCAAATGCTGTGAACGTAGTAATAACAGACATCCTTAGTATATATTCTCCTTCTTTTATGAATTCGTTGAGAACAGATGCAACCCAAGCATAGATAGCTTTGTCAAGTTCTTTACCCCCATACCCTGTTTTTAGGGGATTAATGGGTATGAAAGAGTGGCTTTTTAGAATTTGTGAGTATTCTTTATTTAGTTCCTTGACTAACAATATATCAGAAAAGGGTTTTTTAAAATAACCACCATCTTCAGTATCTACCATAGCTTCTATATTCCTTTTAATCATTGGTGGAGGTATAACTTATTCATTTATAAAAATATAGAAAAGGGTGACAGCTTCCCAGGGTTCCCGTATAGAAATACAGTACCACCAAGGACGGAAGATTGCTTGACTTTGGTGTTCGAAATGAGTACCAGTAGGACCAATCCCCTATGGCCGTCTAAGATGTGGGATTAATTTTCGGTTTATAAATGTTGTGATTGAGCATTTTAAGAAAATCCTCGGCAAAACAAATACGATCTCAGCTAAAGCTGACATCCTATCTCCTTAATTTCCTTATTATATCATTATTTTCTATATTGAAAATAAGTAATATATTTAAATATGAGAAATGAATACCTCATCTATGAATAATATGAGAAAAATAGCATTCATCATTGGAAGTGGATTGGTAGATATGATAGGTGATATGTTCAATACAATAACATATCATGAAAAGGGGGAAAACTCTCAAGGAATAGTTTCTCCATATTATAGTTGTCCAATTGGAAACACTGAATTTTTATTTATGTTAAGACATGGAAAATCCATCAATAAACAACCTGAAATCTCTCCAGCAACTTTAGTTAAAGAAAAAGTGAATGAAGGGAATATATGGTTTTTTCATGAAGAAAAAGTTGAAGGAATTTATGCATTTAGCGCAGTAGGCTGGTTAGATGAAATGCCTTTAGCTAGTGAAAGAAGTTTTGTAGTACCTACTAGTTATATTAGGGGGATACAGTCTTCTGGACCACATTCATTTGGACATTTAGCAAAAAAATTACATACAGGAGGAGATAATCCTTTTGATTACAATTTAAGACTAGAATTTATCTCTGCAATTAAAGCTAGTGAGGGTAGTGTAATTGAAAACGGGACATATATTTACAATGGAGGAGATTGCTTCGAAACTAAAGAAGAAATTACAATGCTTGATAATATGACAAAAGGAATTCCCAATAGAGTTGTTGGTATGACTACAGTTCCTGAAATTATACTTGCAAATCAAATGCAAATACCTTACGCGGTTTTGTGTTCTCCGGTAAATCCTGGAAACGGATTGGGTGGGGAAGTGAGCCATGATGTCACAATAGATGTTATGGATAAAGCAAATCCGTTTTTAATTGAAATAATTGGAACATTGATAGATTATGCTAAATGATTTTCTAGTCAACCCACTTGATACTACAACCTTGACTTGGAATTTCTTCTTGTGTTATTTCTCCACTACCTAAAAACTCTTCAATAATCTCGTACATCTCATCTAAACGTCCGTGATAGATTAAGTTTAGATCCTTATCAAATAGAAAAGGGTCTGGAGTACAAGTTGCATTGTAATCTTTTGCTGCTTTTTGATGTTCATCAAATAGATAATAAAATCTGAATCTTTTTTCTTCAACCATTTTTTTCATATTCTCGAAACTGTCATCAGGGTAATCGGGATTGTTGTTTGGATTTATTCCTATCACTGTAACATTTCTGAAATCGCTTGCTATTTTGTTTATTTTTTCAATTTCAGGAATAACATAAGGGCAATGATTACACATAAAAATAACCAATGTTGCTTTTTTCCCTTTTAGATATGTAAGATTAAAATCATTTCCATCAGTTCCCTTTAATGAAAAGTTGGGTGCTTTGTCTCCTTTTTTTATTTTTTCATAATTTGATTGCATTAATACCATTTTTACCTCGCTTCTTATTAAAATCGGATTTCACAGGAATATAAAAATCTTCGTATTCATATGTAAAACAACAATCTTTTTAAACATAGTGCCTACCTTTCTCTTATGTTTGTCAGATTGAAGAAATTAAAAGGGAATAATTATGCTTATCTAGTTGTTAATACTTGGACAAAAAAAGGTCCAAGACAGAAAACAAAGAAATATCTTGGAAGATGTTACAATCTAAATAAAAAAAAAGAGCTTGATTTTAAAGAACATTACAAGGTCAATGATATTGAAGCTTATGTTCATAGCAATTCTGCAAAGAAAGTTATTTCCAGAATTATGGAATTTGAATTATTGAAACATGGCTTTGAATATGACAAAAGAAGAAAAGGCTCTATGATTTTTGGAGAACTTGAAGCAAAACCAAAGACTATGAAGATATATCATGGAGAAAATAAGAATGATGTTGTTTTAAAAATAAATGAAGGTCATTTATGTGAGTACCTTATCAAGAAAATACTAAAATTCAACTTCAAAGGAGTGGAAGAAGATACATACAAGTTTGCAGATTCTTTTATTATGTCAGGATTGGAGATAAATAAAGAAGTCTTCGTTGAATTATTTCAAAAAACTTCCCACCAATAGATTAAAATATGGGTGGTTGTTTCTCCAGCCGAGATAAATATGTTTCAATGGCAGCAAAAACACTCATGTGAAGAGATAATTGAAAAAGAAACTCCTACAATATTAATAAGTTCTGACTATGAAGGAAAGAGCTTTAAAGAATGTATAATATCATATTTTGGTCATGAAGGAATAATTTTAGATGAATTGCCAATTTTTCAAGACTGTATTTCTTTCAAAGAAAATATAATTAAGAGTGTTAATGGAACGCATGTTGGTGCAATATACGTTCAAGGAAAAAATGAAACCCACTTAATGAATGGCCCTATACATTTCAGAGTCATGCTTTTAGATTCTGATTACAAAGTCAGAGAATCATTCAGCGGCACATATGCAACAGATAAATATGCAAAAGAAAGGATTGGTATGTGGTTGAAAGAAACTTTTCCTCAAGTTAAATAAGAGGCCTAAGCCTCCACTGCTTCAGGTCCTTCAACAGTTTCTTCAACTGGAGAATCCATCACAGCCTTGTAGTATTCGACAGGTTTAATATGTGTAATTATTGTCTTGTGTATCATATACTTACCGTCTTTACTCTTTGTAATTTTTGCCTCAACCAAAGGCATCTTTTTAAGTTGTTCTTCTCTTTTGTTTGTTAAACCCATGTTTAATCACCATTGAACTGGATTTCGATACTATTAATAGAAATTTGGAATGAATTTCTTGGATTATTTTGAGATATGCAAAAAATCATTGTTAAATTAAGAAAATATGTCTAAAATTATGTTGATTAAGAAATCTTTTCCAATTTTGCTATAAAAAATCCCTGTGTTTTTTCCGTGTCAGGCCAAAATCTTTTACAAAGAATTGTTTTAGTTGTTGTTCCTTGTTGTCCGAAAGTCATTTTTATCGGTTGTAATTTAACGTCAAAATTATCTAAAGCATACTCAATAACTTGTTCATTCTCCTCTGGTTCTAAAGAACATGTTGAATAAATAAGAACCCCCCCAGGTTTAAGCAAATCTATGGCCGCTGCAATCAATTTCTTCTGCTCTCTCTTCATATCCTCAAAGTCATCCATTTTTCTTATTTCGAACCAGTCTTCTTCCAATGTATAATTTCCCGAACAAGGCGCATCTAATAGTATTTTATCAAATTCAAGTCCCAGTTCATCAGCATATTTTGCATCTTTTCTGTAAACTGTTACGTTTTTACAACCCATTCTTTCTAAGTTATTGTTTAAAGCTTGAACACGGTTAAAATTAGAATCTAAAGCTATTATGTTTCCTTCATTTTTCATAAGCTCGCTTAAATGGGTTGTTTTAGAACCTGGAGCTGCGCACATATCCAAGACAAGTTCTTCTTTTTTTGGATCTAAAATTTCTGCTACTGCCTGTGATGCAGCCTTTTGTATGTAATAATAACCCATAAGGTATTCTGTTGTCGAACCCATTGAGAAATCTGAGTCTATGTAAAATCCATTTTTTAGGAAAGAGATTTTTTTCAATATTACTTCCTTGTCTTTTAACCGTTGCAAGATATTTTTCGGAGCTTTTAATGTATTTATTCTTATTGATTGCTGAGGTTTAAACTTAGGGTCCAAAGTATGCCCAAGTTTTTTATATCTGTGGAAGAAGAAATTCATATTTCCACCTCCACTATCTTGTCTTTTTTGTTTATTTTTCCATGTTTTTCTGGATCTTCTAAAATTTCTTTTATTTTTTGATAATTGTGATATATATATTCACCAATTTTTTGATTTTTTTCTATGTTTGTTTCAAATTCTTTTATTTTTGCTGTTTGTTGGTCAATTACCTTCTGTACTTTGTTGACTGCTTTTTCTTTTTTAGAAACTTGTTCTGTTTCTATTGATTTTATTTTGTCTTTTGTCAATGTCTCGTCGAGAAATTCATTAAATGAAGTGAAGTCATGTTTTGGTTTTGTAGTTTTTAATTTTTGTATAGCTTCGTAAATTCCTTTTATATCTTTAGATTCTTTGTCTACTTTTGCTAATTCACATATTTTTTCAGAATAATTTCCACCAAATCCAAGTTCTATTGCTAATGATTTGACAATTGATTCTTTTTTGGAGTTTTTTAGTATATTTTCTGTTTCTTCTTTAGATATGTTGAGAGAATCGATTCTTTTTGGATATTCATATTGGATTCCTCCCCTAATTGTTCTGTCTTTCCAGTTTCCTGTTTGTAATGGGGAAATTATTTTCAAGGATTCGTCACATAATATAATGTTTCCATTTGCAAATAGTTCAATAAACATTATGTAAGTCTGATCTTTTGTTGAAAAATCTAATCTTAAGATTCTTTCAAATTCTATTTGCTGAATTTTTTGCAATCTTGCGTTTTTTAATCTTCTTCTGAGAAAAGTACAGAATCCTGGGGGAGTTTGTGGTTGCTCTGATTTGTATTGAGTTAGATAAATCATTGATGGAAGTGTAATTTTTAGCATCTGCTTCCCTTTGCTAGTTACATGGAAATCTATCAACAATTCTTCTTTCTCTTTTTGATAAATCTGATTAACTTTACCAGATACTAAAAACTGGAATTCTTCAACAAGATAGTACAAGTCCATTGATGATAGTTGGGTCATGATGAGAAGAAGTTACTCTTAGTTTATAAGGATTTTGGGAGAATATGATGAGGGGATAGGGATTTGAACCCTAGTAAGCACTAAGCTAACAGATAGCCCAACGGTGAATGTCATCGGCGTGAGCCTCATCACTCAACTTTTTTGAGTCTGCTCCGTTTGACCGCTCCGGCATCCCCTCGACTAAGTTGAAGAATTAAGAATTCATTTAAAAATGTTTCTAAGAAAGTTTCGTTAACTGTTTCTCAACATCATCTAATTCGTCCTGAAGCTGTTCAAGTGGAGACTTTGTCTTCGGGATTACCTGCCTAATATGGGACTTCCTTTTCACCTCTTTTTTCTCCGGAGAAGCTTTTTTTCTCTGCGGAAAGTTTGGAAGCTCCGCTTTTAGTTTTGAAGTTAAAGAACGTATTTCTTTCATGATTTTATCTACTTGTTGAACAAGTTCAATCTTCGCCCTTCTAACCTCTTTAAGACGCTCATAATCCTGAAGCATGTGGATTGTGAGTTTAGATGATTCCAAGAGCATCCTCTTTAAACTAGATGGATCTGTTATATTCACAAAATACTCATGACTTTTTTTTGATACCATTTTCATGTGTTGTTTATGTCTACAAGTGTTTTATCTATCGATGTTATTTTGTTTTCTATTTCATCTATACTTGACTGCCAATTCTCAAGCTCACTATCTTCTTTTGCTTTGAGATCTGAAACTTTTTCCAGGAGATCATTAGCCTCACTGATTTTTTCTTTTAGCAGACTCATTATGTCAAGCATATCCCTGTCTTCAT
>CAZZGN010000020.1:0-13992 GCA_964654165.1 uncultured Methanosarcinales archaeon
ACAAATAAAAAAAACTAACATTCATGCCACTGTCGCATAACCTGGTATTGCGTCGGTCTCGAAAACCGGTTTCCTTCGGGATATCCCGGTTCAAATCCGGGCGGTGGCGTTCTCTTTTATCATAATATATTCCTCAAATCTTTCCTATGGTTTTTATTTAAGAAATAAACAGCAATAATTACCATAATCAAGCTTAATAATTGCCCCATGTTCATCCATAAGAAAATAATTGGATCGTCTCTCCATATATCTGTTAGCATTCTACCAACACCATACAACAATACAAAGTTCCAAAATATAAAACCGTGCTTCCAAGTTCTTTTATTCATCCATAGCATAATGAAGAATGCAATGAAATGGTGCAACGATTCATACAATTGAGAAGGATGCCTGCACCCCTCATAATTTGGGAATACAACACAATGTCTTATATCTGCTATTCTTCCTGGAAGTTCACCATTGATGAAATTAGCAATTCTTCCTATTGCAAGCATCAACATTGCTGGCAGTGAAAGTAAATCCGCAAGTTCTAAGAATTTTATCTTTCTTTTTCTTGTAAAGAGCCAACCCGCAACAATAATTCCAACTAATCCGCCGTGGAATGACATGCCCCCTTTCCAAAACTCTAAGATTCTTATCGGATTTGAAAAATAGTATGATGGCTGCCAGAATATTGCTTCAAATAACCTTGAACCAATTAATAATCCTAAGATTATATAGACTAAGAGATTATCAATATCCTCGTAGTTTAAGTTAATTCTCTTATGTTTTACAGCCTGCCTCAAAAGCCAATATGCGAGAAGAAAGCCAATAACATAAACTAATCCATAATATCTAATCTCCACAGGACCAAGATCAACTAAGGTTGGGTTGATGTTATGTATGAACATATACTTGTGAAGTATTTCTTTTTATTTATACTTTTCCTTTAGGACTAATTCCCCTTTCTTAATATCTAAATTATTAGATTTAAACACTATTTTAAAATTGCTCCTAATAAAATCAGTAGGGCGTAATATGTTTATCTTATCTTGTAAAAATCTCTGAAGCCTTCCTTTAGGGATGGTTTCACTTTTGTAAGTGTCTAATCCAGTATCATATCCTGAATTTTTGAAGGACTCATTAACCAATTGTGTACAAAAAAAAGAGTTCTTACTTTTTTTGAACTCAAAGTTATAAGGACTCCCTAATTTTAACTTAGCAAATTTGATTACTCGTTTTATGATTCTTTTCCTTTTTGGATAATCTTTTGGAATCCTGAATATAATTAAAGTTTCATAATGTTTCAAAAATTCTTTAAGACGAACCTTTGATACACCATTTCCAGAGGAATGTATCAATCTGCCCTTACCAATATAAATGGATGAATGAGTTACTGAATCTCCACAAAAAGAACCGTATGTGGTGCTTAAATCACCCATGATTACAATATCTCCAATCCGTAAAAGTAACCTTATAAGTGTATAATCATGTTTCCATAGATTATAGGTTCTAGGAAATATTGTTACATCTGTTAAAAAAGTTAAAACGTTATAAAACCATCTCTTGGATATGGGCATATCTTCTGGAAAATTATTAATCCTTATACATCGTCTAAACATTTTATTCCTATTTTATCCTTGCTCCAACTAATATTTATAGCTTTCTCAAGACATCAAGTCACAACTCAATCCAAATGAAAAAAGTATTTAAAAAGAGATTACAAAAAATACTATATGGATAAGGTTTTGAAAGATGAGATAAAAGAAAGCCTGAAAAAAGGTGAAACTGCTATTTTTATTTTCGACAGAATGGCTGCAAAGGGAGCAGATCCTTCAGAAGTAAGAGGAGAATTGATGAAGGGAGTTGAGAGGAAATTAATTATTGATCCGTACCAGATGGGGCCTACACTCCCTGTTCCTCCAAAACCTGAAAGAGATATCTTTAAAATTCGGAAATATGTCTCTAAAATTCCAAAACTATCGAAAAATACCGCATTTATAGCAGGAGGGGTCTTTATTTTTTTGCTGATTATACTAATTCTCAGCAACATAGAAGTTTCAGTTGAAGTTAATGAAGATGGCCATAAAATCCCAAAGGGAAGCTACTATGGCAAAATTGATTTTCTTGAAGTAATGAATACATCAGTGTTAGATGAATTATATCCTGAAGCTGAGATTAGTTATAATAAGTCTGTTTCTAATGAAGAAAACTACAAGAAATATGTTTTTGTCTATACTGTGGAAGGTAGAAGGGATACTGATCAGTTTACTGTAGAGATAAGGGATTATATTTCAAGTGAATATAGTGATTCAAAACTTAAAGAAGAATACAAGGGATATTCTTTGAATATAATTGGGTTAAGTAGTTATCCTACTGTTGTTGAAAAATATGATAAACTTGATCTTTTCAAAGCTGTGTTTGATTTACATATAGAAAGCGGTTATGAAAATGTTTACATAGCTTCAGAAGAAAACTTCTTCTACAAAGTGACTGCAAGTTATGAAAGAGATGATCTTAAAGAGGAAAAAGATGAAACAACTTATTTTGCTGGAAATAGATTTAGGGGTGTGACAAACCAGCTTATAAGAACTTAAATATTTTCTCTTACTTTCTCTGCTTCCAATATTCTTTTTGTTGCTAAGATATAGGCTGCATCTCTTAAAGAAGTATTGTGTTGTTGTGATGTTTTTTTAACATTATCATATGCTTCAAGCATAATTTGTTTTAGTTCTTCGACTAAGGCTGGTTCATCTTCTTTTATGTTTTTCTTATTGTTTCGCCATTCAAAGTAACTTCCTACAACGCCACCAGCATTTGCCAACACATCAGGAACAACTATTAAGTCTCTTTTTGTGATTTCATCTTCTGAAAGATTACAAATTGGTCCGTTTGCAAGCTCAACAATTATTTTTGCTTTTATTTTATCTACATTTAAAGGCGTTATTGCGCAATTTAATGCAGAAGGGATTAATATATCCACATCCATTGCTAATAATTCTTCATTTGTTGTGTTTTCAGTATTTTCTAAATTTAAAATTTGTTTTGTTTCTTGTTTATGTGATATTGCAGCTTCAATATCTATACCTTCTTTGTTGTATACTGCACCCCTAGAATCTGATAATGCGATAATTTTAAAGCCCCAATCACTGAGAATTTTTGCCATATTGCTTCCTGCATTTCCCATGCCTTGAATTGCTACGGTTGTTTCTTCAGGAAGTTTGTTTTTTTCTTCCATCATCTTTTTCAGTATAAAAGCACCACCCATGGATGTGGAATACATTCTCATATTTAGGCCACCAGATTGAACTGGTTTTCCTGTGAATGTTGCAATATCTTCTCCTTTGATTTTTCCATATTCTTTGACCATGATGTCCATTATCTTTGGATTAGTGTACACATCCGGAGCAGGTACGTCTTTATCACTCCCAATAAAATCAGCAATATGTCTTACAAATGATTTTGATATTAAAGCAATATCTTCTTCAGAATATTCTTTAGGATTGAAAGTTATTCCACCTTTACCACCACCCATGGGGATGTTTACTGTAGCACATTTAATTGCCATCCAAAAAGCTAAAGACTTGACTTCCCCGAGATCAACTTCATGATGAAATCTAATCCCTCCCTTGTATGGGCCTAGTGCGTTATTATGTTGAACCCTGTATCCATTAAAGATTTTGACAGTTCCATCTGATAATTTAACTGGAAAATTAACATTTATTATTCTATTGGGTTGTGTAAGAAGTTCTATATCTTCTTCAGTCATGTCTGCTTTTTTTACAGCTTCCTTTAGAATTTTTATGGCATTCTCAAAATTATTTTCCATGTTTATTATATTTTTTCAAGAATCGCATCAATTTTTTCTTTCAATTGTTCTTTTGGAGAATAGCCGACAATCCTGTCAAATTCTTTGCCATCTTTAAATACTATTAAGCATGGAATCCCCATTACGCCCGCTTGCCCTGCAACTTCTTGCTCTTTTTCTACATTTACTTTTGCAAATTTTAATTTGCCTTCATAATCCTCAGATATTTCTTCAAAGACAGGACCCATCATTTTACAAGGACCACACCAACCTGCCCAAAAATCTACAATAATTGGTATGTCAGATTGTTTTACTTCTTTTTCATATGTATCATTTGTTATTTCTAAAACCATGATTATCACCTAATTACGTGGAGTTTACAGATATATATAAGTGTTTTGCTGACTTTTGGTAAGGGAGTTACTGTTTGGTTATAGAAAACAATTTGAAATGCTTTGGAAAATAGCAAAGGACTAAAGAACATAAGCCAATATGCAGAAGATTGTTATTAAGGATGAACATAGATGCCATAATGAATGATTTAATTGATAATTATTTTTATGTGCTTTAGAATAAAAAATAAAACTAAATATTGCAAATACTAATGCAATGTGAAAATAAGGAAATTTGAAATTTGATAAATAACAAAGATATAAATTGTAAGCTATGATTAATAATGAGAAAATTGCATCAAATAACTTCCATTTCTTCTCGTTATAAAAATGATAAAGTACTGAAAACAATGAAACAGTAAAAATTAATGCTGTAAGAATATATATTTTGTAATAGATGGAAATAATTAAAGGCAAAGCAAAAACAATATTGCTCCAAATTTTTAAATCTCTTCTCATGCAATCTCGCATCCAGTCTTCTCAGCTAAAGTTGAAATCTGTTGAACACCGGTAAATGTATCACCATTAATCTTCCAAGTTGGATAGCCCCTTATGCCTTCACTTATGCAAACATCAGATTGTTCATCGCAGTCAATATAATTTACATGTTGCAATGAATCTCCAAATAACTCTTTCTGATTTTTACAATATCCACACCATTCTGTTCCATAGAAAGTAGCACCTTTCTCTGTTATGCATTGTGCAAAAGCATCCATTCCTTCAAGCGATAACACAGGGGTATTCTCTATTTCTCCGTTATTTCCATTTCCTGTTAATGGGGACATATTATCAGTTCCTTTTGGAAACAAGAATTGTGAAAGAAATATTATGACTATTATTCCAACTATTACCCAAAAAATGATTTGTGCCTTATCTGTCTTTTTTTTCATTAGAATCCCCTAATAAGTTCAAATATACCTGTTATTTAAATACTTTATGAATAGTGACCCATACCATAAACTATAAAAATCCCCTCTTTTACCATATACATAAAATGAAGAAATGCGACTTTTGCAAAAACGATGTACCTGAAAACGGGCAGTGTAATAATTGCGGATTTATTGATGGATTAAGAAGGCAACCTACTGATGAAGAATTTAAAACGGCTAGGGATATCAATAAAAAAGAAGGGTACAAACAATTCAATAATATTGATATGATGTTGTTAGATTAATCAAAAAGTTTCTCATCTTCTTTTTCTTCTTCTTCAACTTCTTTTAGAAATTCTTCATCCGTTTCCGATTCGATTTTCTTTTCGTAAGCATCTAAATCATACTTCTTTCTTCCGAATATAATCATAATAATCATGATAAATATAAGGGCAGTCATGATTACTGTACTAAGTATAAGATTAGAATCAATAAATCTCAATATATCTTTCGTAAAAACTATTGTTGACTGCTTAAATGAAAGATCTTTTAAGGAAATTACAAAAGTTTCAGATTCAGTGTATTCTTCCCCATCTAAATCATAATAACGAATGTCTAATTCGAATACGTTTTTCCTGGATAAATCTTTTGTATCTAAAAAAACTACGAAATCTTTATCATTATCTAAAGTTTCAACGTCCCAGATTTTTTCTGTGTGGATATTTGAAAGAGTTACTTTTACATCTTTAGGAGGGAAGAAGGATTTTTTTGAAATTGTAAAAAAGATTGATGTGTTTTCCCCATAATCAACATACCCTGTATATTCCAATTCTTTTATTTCAATTGAAGGATCGTCATAAACAGTTATGTTAACATCATCGAAAGCAGAAACAAGAATTCCTTTGAGGTAAATTGTTTTTTCAAACTCTCCTGTTTTTACTGCATCTGAATTTAGTTTCATGACAAATGTTTTTCCTATTCCAAGATCTAAGAATTCACAATCATTTTCCATACATAATTCTAAATTCTTAAGGAGTGTGTTTCCTTTGTTTGATACAGTACATGAAACTGTAAAATCATCACCCAAATAAAAATAATCTGAAGTGGGGGTGCATGAAAATTCAACGTCTGACGAATATATCTTTTCATCAATGTCTTCAAGCCCTGATGCATATTCTTCAATTTCTTCGAGAGAATAAGATGTGAATGAGTTTTCTGATTTGAATTGCACAATTTCTTTTTTTCCTCTTTGTGTATAAACTTCTATTGGGAATGTGTAGATGTAGTCCGGATTAAGTTCATCCACTTTTACAATCCAATATACTGTTCTTTCTTCTCCTGGAGGAAGAAGTACTTCTTTTGAAAAATCATCTTCCATTGTCAATCCTTCAGTTTTGGAAATATAAACCTGGGCAGGAAGATAATAGTTTGTTGGATTTGATAATTTAACTTCAACAAGATTATATGAGTTAAAACCCGCATTGTTTCTTAATACATTTGCAGTAAATGTAAACTGGTCTTCTATTTTTCCATGGGAAGCTATGATTTTTGTGTCAAATTCAAGGGGGATTGTTTCCACATTTATATTTCTCGATCTCCATTCATAACTAATGGATGATTCATTTGAATCCAATGATGAGCTAAGTTTAATATGGGAAGCATCAACATAACCAAATTCTCCATACGTTACATCAAAAGGAACCCATCCTGTTCCGGGAAAATAAACTTCCGCCCATCCATGAGAACCCCACCTTTCTTCAAAAAGATCAGAATTTGTATATGAAATTCCTGAGACAAATCTTGCAGGAATATTAACTGCTCTGGCAAGTCCTATGAATAAATTCGTTATTTCATCACACACCCCGTATTTATTTTCAAGAACCCAACTTGATTTTTCACTTGCTTCAATAGTTAATGTTGTCAGATTGTATGTGATTTCGTTTTTTGTCCACCACGCCAGCTTGTAAACTGCAGCAAATAAATCTGTTTCTCCCTCGACGAGTTCTGATGCTTTTTCAATTATTTTTGAATTATCAGAGTCTATTTTTGATGAAGGCCGTGTATATTCTAGTACTTCATTAGGTATATCTGCAGGGAAAGGTATTTTTTCAGTGAACACTGCCATCTTATTTTCAACTCTGACATCTGTCTCCAGGGAAAAATAATGTGTCCCTATAGATGGCTCTTCCCATGTAAAGACAAAGTTATCGTCTATTATCTCTGCATCTGGTTCTTCATTAAATGAATCAACTTCCTGGAGAATATCATTGCGTGGAAAATAAGACAAAGAAGCTGATATACTTGTCATGCTGTAATCCGAAGATGTTGGAATAATTTCAAAGCCTGAAGAAATTTTCAGATTAATATCCACAAATTCACTATTGTATATGTCTTCATCTTGTATTTCTGCATATGCAAATGAGGAAAGCAATAAAATTATGAAAAAGTATAATGATAATTTCATAGTAATAATTTTGGAATCAATGTATTTAAGATTTTCTAAGAATAATACGCATCTATCTCATCAGAGGTTATTGTTTTCTCTTTCTTTTTGTTTTCCCAGGGATAATGGTTGATTTTTGAGACTGGTTCTTGTTTTTTTGGCTGTTCTTTAAGTTTTTCTTCATTAAGTTCTAAACCCCTTGAAAATGATACATTTCCGCATTTCATGCATTTAAAATAAGGCCCATATTTTCCCTTCGTTATATCTAACCAATCTCCGCATTGGCATTTAAGATCTAGCAATTCTTTGTCTTTATGTGTTATACAGACAGGGACTCCTTGTTTGTTTGAGGTTGTAGATTGCTTCCCACAAAAAGGACAAGTATCTACCCTGGATGAACCATATCTTTTCGGTATTCTCATATTATTGAGATTCATAAAGGGGGTTAATAAAAGTTTTGATATTACATAAGTTATAAAAAGGATTAATCTACATACCATTATGGTGAAATTATGGACAGAAACCTTGCTCTAGAATTTGTTCGCGTTACAGAAGCCGCTGCTATTGCTGCAGGAAGATGGATGGGCTGTGGTGACAAGAATAAGGCTGATGAAGCCGCCACTGAAGAGATGAGATCTAGATTTAATGATATTGATATGAATGGAAAAATTGTCATTGGAGAAGGCGAGAGAGATAAAGCACCTATGCTCTTTATCGGAGAAGAAGTTGGAAATAAAAAAGGAATGGAAGTAGATATTGCTGTCGACCCATTAGAATGTACTAATTCAGTAGCTTATGGAAGACCAAATGCTATTTCAGTCATGGCTGTAGCACCAAAAGGTACTATGCTTCATGCACCTGATGTCTATATGGATAAGATAGCTGTTGGACCTGAATCGGTAGGTGTTATTGATTTGGACGCACCTGTTGAGGTAAATTTGAAAAATGTGGCCAAAGCCAAAAAGATGGAAGTAAAAGATCTTATGGTGTGTGTTATGGACAGGCAATATAATAAAAAGCTTATAGAAGATATACGAAAATGCGGTGCAAGAATAACCTTAATAATGGATGGAGATATATCTGGAGCGATTGCTACTTGCATGCCAGATAGTGATATAGACATACTAATAGGAACTGGCGCTGCACCAGAAGGAGTTATATCGGCTGCTGCCATGCATTGCTTGGGAGGGGAAATGCAGGGTCGTCTGAATTTTGAAACTGGAAAATTAAAAGAAAAAAGCAAAGAAGAAATTAACGCACTTAAGGAAAAAGCAAAGCAGATGGGAGTGAAAGATTTAAATAAGAAGATGACTGCCAAAGATCTTGTAAATACTGATAAAGCAATGTTTGTTGCAACAGGCATTAGCACAGGACCGTTTTTGAGAGGTGTTGATTTTACACCTGAAGGAGCTATCACCCATTCCGTTGTCATGAGACAGAAATCAGGCACTATACGATTCATTGAGGCATACCATACTTTTGATGATATGCCAAGAAACTGAGGTGGAATTATGCATTACAAAGAATTAGGATTTGTAAACACAAAAAATATGTTCAAGGCTGCTATGGAGCACAAGTTTGCCGTTCCTGCTTACAACTTTAACAATATGGAACAAATACAGGCAATAATAACTGCGTGTGTAGAAAGCCAAAGCCCTGTTATTTTACAAGTGAGCAAAGGGGCTAGAGAATATGCCAATGCAACTTTACTTCAATTTATTGGAAAGGGAGCAATAGAAATGATGAAATCTATTGCTGCTGAGAAAAATTTAGGAGAAATACCTGTCGCATTACATCTTGATCATGGGGATAGTTTTGAATTAGCTAAATCATGTGTAGATAATGGTTTTTCTTCAGTTATGATTGATGCTTCTTCGCTTTCTTATGAAGAAAATATTATTCTTACAAAAAAAGTCGTTGATTATGCACATCAGTTTGATGTAACAGTAGAAGGAGAATTAGGTGTGTTAGCAGGTATTGAAGAAGAAGTGCAAAGTGAAGTTAGCCATTATACTAAACCTGAAGAAGTTATTGATTTTGTGCAAAGAACTGGAGTTGATTCATTGGCTATTTCAATAGGAACTAGTCATGGCGCAAATAAATTTAAGCCCGAACAATGCACAAAGAATGAAGAAGGTGTTTTGATTCCACCTCCATTACGTTTTGACATCTTAGAAGAAATAGAGAAGAAATTACCTGGATTTGTTATTGTGCTTCATGGAAGTAGCTCTGTCATGCCAAAATATGTCAATATGATTAATGAAAATGGAGGGCATTTGCCTGATACTGTAGGTATACCTAAAGAACAACTTAGGAAAGCATCTCAATCTTCTGTCTGCAAGATAAATGTTGACAGCGACGGAAGGTTAGTGATAACTGCTATAATTAGAAAAGTTTTATCTGAGAATAAAGCAGTATTTGATCCAAGAAAGTATTTAGGAGCTGCGAGAGATGAATTAATTGAAGTTTTAAAGAAGAAGAATGAAGAAGTCATGGGAAGTAATGGCAAAGCTGGGATTATAGAACCATAAACTTTTTATTTGAACTCTTTTTCTTTACATCAAGGAGGAGATATATATGAAGATTCTAGTCACGGGTGCAGTAGGGCAAATAGGCAGTGAACTTATACCTGCTTTGAGAGAAAAATTTGGAGCAGATAACATAATTGCAGTAGGGCATAGAACAGAACCTTCTGAGGAATTTAAGAAAGAAGGACCTTATGAAACTGCTGATGCTACAAAAAAAGAAGAATTAAAAAAATTAATTGAGAAATATGACATTGATGTAATTTATCATCTTGTTGGTGTACTTTCTGCTACAGGTGAAAACAAACCTAATCTTGCTTGGGATGTAAATATGACTAGTTTGAAAAATGTTCTTGATTTATGTGTCGAATATAAAATCAAAAAATTATTCTGGCCTTCGTCTATTGCTGCATTCGGTCCAACTACTCCTTTACTAAATACTCCTCAAAGAACTATTTTAGAGCCTACAACTATGTATGGTGTTACAAAAGTTGCTGGTGAGTTACTATGCCAATATTATTTTACTAAATATGGATTAGATGTAAGAAGTTTAAGATATCCTGGAGTTATTTCGTGGAAAACACCCCCTGGTGGCGGAACAACAGATTATGCTGTTGCTATTTATTATGACGCATTGCAAAAAGGAAACTATGAATGCTTTGTTTCAGAGGAAACGGCTCTTCCCATGATGTACATGGATGACGCTGTAAAAGCGACTATTGATTTAATGGAAGCTGATGCTTCTATGATAACAGTAAGAACATCTTATAATTTAACAGCTATATCTTTCTCTGCTAAAGAGCTTGCAGATAATGTCTCTAAACACGTTCCTGGTTTTACTTGTAAATTTGTTCCTGATAGTCGTCAGAAAATTGCAGATTCGTGGCCTTCGACAATAGATGACGGACAAGCAAGAAAAGATTGGGGTTGGAAGCATGAGTTTGATCTTGACAAAATGTCAAAAATCATGATTGAAAATTTGAAAATAAAATTTGGTGAAGAGAATGAGTAGAACAGATTTCAAAAAAGTAGTTTCCGAAGAGATTGAAAGAATTGATAATGCTAAGATTAGCAAAAGATTTGAAAACATAATTGAAGGATTTGAATTTTCTGATGATTATGCACCAAAAGCAATTGTTAAGGGGAAAAGTTATGCAATTTTTAATTCAAACGATTATTTAGGACTAAGATTTAATCCAAAAGTTATGAAAGGAGAGGAAGAAGCTTCTGAAAAATATGGCGCAGGTCCGGGTGCTGTTCGTTTTATATCAGGAAGTATGGAAGTTCACAAAGAACTTGAAAAGGCTACTGCTAAATTTCATAGTAGAGAAGATTGTATTATTTTTTCTTCTGCATTTGCCACTAACTTCGGTGTTATTCATGCGTTCATAAAAGGACAGAGCAAAGATTCTTTGGTAAGCGGAAATACGTTAGTTGTTTCTGATCAACTCAACCATAGAAGCATAATAGATGGAATAAGGGTTGCAGGACTGCCAAAAGAAAACAGAGCAATATTTGAACATAGAAATTATAAAGATTTACGAAGAGTTCTTTCAGAAAACAAAGGAAAATTCAAAAGAGCCATTGTAATTACAGATGGTATTTTTTCCATGCTGGGAAATTTCCAAGATCTATCTAAAATAAAATTCGTCGTCGATGAATATGATAATTATTTCGATGAAGGAGTATTGTTGTTTGTTGATGATGCTCATGGTGTTGGTGCATTTGGTGAAACAGGTAGGGGGGTTGAAGAAGGTAGTGATGGAAAATGCGATATATTAATCGGTACATATGGAAAAGGATTTGGAGTTGATGGAGGATATGTTGTTGGTGATAAGGTTTTTATTGATTATTTACGTGAGAGTGCTGCGACATATATTTATTCGAATCCGATTTCCCCAGGAACTGCCGGAGCGGCTTTAGCTTCTGTTAATTTGGTTGACTCAGAAGAAGGAAAAGAGTTAATTTCTAAACTTAATGAAAACATCAAATACTTTAAGGGAAAAATTAGTTCTTTGGGTTTTAAATTTGCAGCTGAATCAGTTCATGCTATCCAACCTGTATTAATTGGAGATGCAGTTAAAACTCGTGAGTTAGTTGATGCATTATTTGAAAAGGGATTCATTGTTACGAATATTTCATATCCGATTGTTCCGAAAGGTCAAGATGAGATTCGCGTGCAATTATCTGCTGCACATACTAAAAAAGATATTGATGAATTTGTTCTGGCTATGAAAGAAGCAGGAAAAGATATTAATTTCTTATAATAAATAAAAGAAAAAATGATGCCGAGAGATCAATAATTTATCACGTCTATCGAACTCATTCTTTCAAAGTGTTTTTTATTTCTTGTTAATATTTTAGTTATGCCATTAGAAAGGAATATTGAAGCAATTAAAGAATCAAATTCACCAATCACTTTGCCTTTCTTTATTAAATGGTTGTGTATTTTTGCGGCAACCTTAGACGCATCTTTTGTAAGATCGAAGGAATATATTTCATTAAAAAAATCATCGTAAAATTCTTCCTCTTCTTCATGGTTTTTACCTTTGATTCCGAACATAAGCTCTGTGTAGTTAAGGATTGTTGAAGATAAGGGTTCCTTATTCGTTTCAATAAACTTTTTAATTCCTGAATCTCCCTTGAATAAATCAATTATTGCTGTAGTATCTAATCCTATCATTTTAGTCTCTCATTGAAAGAAGTTCTAAAAGATTTCATATTATTTTCTCTTTCTTTCCAATTGACATCTTTTAGTTGTCCAAAGAATCTCATTATTGAATCGTCTTTTTTCTTAAACCCTAGGATTACATCTGAATAACTTGTATCTTTCTTCTTAAATTGATTGAGGAAATCATAGGCTTCCCTTTTAATTGATATGTTTATACTTACCATGAGTACTCATAGTGTGTACTCATATAAATATGTTTTGATTAGAAATGGCGCTGTGGGATTAAAGAAACTCTTCCAGCATCCTAATAAGTTTCTCTGATTCTTCTATGGTTTCTTTTGCTGAATGAAAATCCATCTTTTTTCCGTAGTATATTAATGAATTTCTCTTGAACCTAATATCATCAAAAATCCTAAACATCTTTTCATTTTTAATTACATCTCTAATATAATATCCGATACAAATATGGTTTAGAACTTTGAAACCGTTTTTTATCAGTAAAGCATGCAATAGTTCAAGGATTGAAGAATAATAAGCCTCAAATATGTAATTTGCATTATCTTCTTTTAATTTTTGTTCTTTTAGGAATGAGATTCTCCCCTTGCTTGTTTCTAATAACGAACTAATTTTCCCCTGATCAAATGAAATTTCAATTGCAGAGTTGCATTCTAAACAATCATTCCAATCCGCTTCCTTCATCTAAAAACCTCTAAAAAACCATTCAGCACTGTCCCGTTGATTATGTTGTTTGCCAAATGCTTGTTTTTTATGAGGCTTATATCTTTGAATAAGAATATTTGTATATTTTTTCCGAGAATTTTCTGGTATTTTTGAAGATTTACTTCCTTTTTATTTGTCTGTATAAATAAATCTATGTCACTTTCCGGAAGATCTTCCCCTTTGCCAAAAGAACCAAAGAGTATTATTAGTGGGTTTGACAGTTCGTTCTTAAGATAGGGCATAAGATTTGAGTCTTTTATTTTTCGTAGATTATGGATTTTTTTCTCAAAGATATATTCTACTGATGCCCTGTCTGCTGAAAAGAGTCTTACGTTTGAGATATTTTCCACTTTTAGTAAATTTTCCTTTACTAATTCTTTTGTGTATCTTATGACTGAAGGAAGAGGGACCCTTAGTTCTCTCTCAATTTGTCTTACCCGCATTCTTTTTAGAGGATTGTCTAAAAAATAGTTTTTTATTTTGTTTTTTAAGTTTTTCATATTGATAACAAATATTATCAATTGTTATTTAAAGTTATCGATTCGATAAAAATAGCACTGCGGAAAAATTAAGTAAAATATTATT
>CAZZGN010000021.1:0-13566 GCA_964654165.1 uncultured Methanosarcinales archaeon
AAAACCTCTTAATCCAGAAGTGACCATATTTGATGTAAATGTTAAGTAGATTTTTGCATTATCTTTTTTCATCTTCACAATTACATCTTTGGCTCTGGATAATTCTGTAGATTGATAGCCTAAGCTGCTAAAATCGTCGACCAGTGTTTTGACGGTCATTCCTTTCTCCCATTTTAAATCATTAACGAACATAGATCTCACCTAATTAAAACTGACAAGACTAGAAAAATTACTTACGACCTTGTCTTTACTAAATTCATAACTAATTGGTTGTTATTTTCGCTTTATATATGTTTTGATTATTTCTTCACATATACCTCAAAACGAGAGTAATTATTTTTGATTATTGGGTGTATGTACTTTTTAAGCTTTGTTTCAACAACTATCAACCTATTTGTATCTTTTAGTTTAAGTGCAAAAAAGTCAGAATGATCCTCTATTTTTTTGTCTATACAATTTATTGGATCGTTGTGATGTTCGTTTACAAACTCAATTAATGAATTTTCTTCGTATACAGCACCATTAGTGTTTTTTTTATGGTCGTAAAAAATTCCCCCTAACATGTAAATCCTGAGAAAATTTTCCCTATCATCTATATCATCAAGTTGGATGCAATTGTTTTTAAGTATTCTAAAAGTCATAAAATGAGGTATGTCTTAAAGATATAAAAATTATTCCTTAAATAAAGGAAAACTTGAAGCTAAAGCAATGACTTCTTTCCTTACTTTTGCAATTATTTCTTCATTATCATGGTTTTTTACAATTTCAGACATCCACTTCCCAATTTTTTCCATTTCTTCTTCTTTCATTCCCCTAGTTGTTATTGCTGGTGTACCAAGCCTTAAGCCTGAGGGATTGAAAGGGGTTTTTGTGTCAAATGGAACCATGTTCGCGTTGCATGTTATTCCAGCTTTATCTAATGCTCTTTCTGCTTCTTTTCCTGTTACGCCCGTTTTTGTTAAGTCTGCAAGAATTAAATGATTATCAGTTCCTCCTGAAACGAGATCGAAGCCTTCTTCAATTAAAGTTTTAGCTAATGCTTTTGCATTTTTGATTATTTGTTCTGTGTATTTTTTGAATGATGGTTGAGAAGCTTCTTTGAAAGCTATAGCTTTTGCTGCGATAGCGTTTTCATGCGGGCCGCCTTGCATTCCTGGAAAAACAGCTTTGTCTATTTGTTTGGCATATTTTTCCTTACACAATATAATTGCCCCTCTAGGTCCTCTTAATGTCTTATGAGTTGTTGTCATAACAATATCTGTAAATGGGAACGGTGAGGGATGTAAACCAGTAACTATAAGGCCAGAAATATGACTTATATCTGCCATTGAAATAGCTCCAACTTCCTCAGCTATTTCATGGAATTTTTTGAAGTCAATTATTCTTGAATATGCCGTTGCTCCGGAAAGTATTAACTTGGGTTTTTCTTTTATGGCAATTTCTCTTATTTTTTCGTAATCTAAAAGATGAGTTTTTTCGTCAACGCCGTATTGTACGAAATTATAATATTTCCCTGAAAAATTGACAGGGTGTCCATGTGTCAAATGGCCTCCATGGGCTAAATTCATTGCCAATACTTTATCTCCTGGCTCTAATACAGCTGCATACGCTTCCATGTTAGCAGGACTTCCAGAATATGGCTGGACATTAGCATGTTCAGCTCCAAATAATTTTTTTGCTCTGTCTATTGCAAGTTGTTCAGATACATCAATGAATTCATTACCGCCGTAATATCTCTTTC
This sequence comes from uncultured Methanosarcinales archaeon, assembly GCA_964654165.1. Lineage (GTDB taxonomy): Archaea > Nanobdellota > Nanobdellia > Woesearchaeales > CAZZGN01 > CAZZGN01. The sequence continues at coordinate 1,742 of CAZZGN010000021.1, forward strand.
CAGGATAACCTTCTGAGTATTTATTTGTCATAACACTGCCTAAAGCCTGCATTACTGCTGGAGAAACTATGTTTTCAGAAGGGATAAGCTCTATACCTTCTTTTTGCCTTTTTTCTTCATTTTTTATAGAATTGTATATCTCTTCATCAAATTCTTGAATATCTTTAAGTTGCATGTAAATCCCCCTACAAAGAATTCTTACAAGCTTGTATTTATAGGTTTCTCTCTTCCTTTAATATAATGATTAAAGATATAATCCTTTGTTCTATTTAGCGCATCTCCAACTAAATTCTTATCTACATTTAATTTAGGACCGCCTATTCCCGAGTGGGAATGTATGATGTTGGTGATATATCCAATGGTCTCTTCGAGATCGTGTGTCTCCATATAATCTCCATTTGTGATTTTGAAACTATCCCACATACTGTCGGTTTCGACTCCGAACCAACATACAGAATATCTATCTTTTTTCCCAAAAAGAACATCCCATAAATTTGGACTCTTAACAAAATAGGTAGAAACATTCATTCTCAAATTATAAGTTACATCTCTAGAGTTATAGGGCACTTTTCCTGACTGTGTAAATGACTCCAGATGACGAGGGTTATCTGGATTTCGTGGACTAAAACCGGAAAAATTCAGGCCCAATATCGCGGTCTGTATAACAAACTTATCATATCCTTTCTCAGCATTTTCTTCAGTAATCTCGTGAGGGATATCACTCACTTTGTACTCTCTTTTTATTTTCTTCATTTGATATCAGTATTATAGCTATCTTTATTCTTTCATAACCATATTAACAGGAAACATTTTATCTAATTGTTCTGATGTAAATTCTTTCATTCTATGCTTCGTATAAGAATCTGTTTCCACACATTCGTTAGAATAATCTACTCTAAATTTTAATATTAGATTGCCCTTATACTCTTTCCCATCAATAACAGGCTTTCTAACCTTTACTTTGAATCTTTCATAAGGCGAGCCATCCTGAGAGCTTGGGTCACTATCACCAGTTTCTACATGTAAATATCCATTTCTAAATCCATTATATAATCCCGGAAAGACATGTTTTTCAGATTTGATTCTCATCCTTTTGAATATTTTTTTTCTCTTTCGCTGAAGAATATTAAAATATGTTTGTACAAAATATGTAATCGCTTTGTCGATTTTATTTCCCTTCAATATATCGACTTCTTCTCTCATGCCATATACAGAATCTATGACCATTATCTCAAGTTTTTTCCGACTCAAATATTTTAAATTTCCCATTATCTCTCGCAAGTAGATACAATTGCTATTTATACTTTTCTAGAGAAATCTTAACACTTTCTTCTTACTCGTCAATCCTTTAACTATCTTAACTTCTTTCTTACTTAATTTAGAAAAAAACTTTACAATCTCTAAATTTGCTTTTCCATGTTCAGGAAGTGCTTTTACATCTATTTTCAAAATCCCATCTTTCTCAGAAATTATCTTTGTCTTAGGCATATTTGTTTTAACAACAATTTCAATTCTTTTTCCGAAATCTTCCATCATTTTTACAGTTTATTCTTTCAGATTAATAATATTTCCTTTTATTTCGGAATTATTTTCTTATTTACAATTTTTTTCCGGTAATTCATACAAAATCCTTTTTTTAAAAAAACTGTTACTTCCATAGAGGTGTTTTAAATGGATGATGAAATTCAAAATGAAATAAAAGAACAACCTAAGAAAAAATCTAAAGGAAAAAAATTATTGTACACGATAGCAATTGTTGGCGCATTTCTTGCAGTAGATTATATGAATCTGCCGTCAAAAACTATTAACCTGTATACAAAAGCAAAATATGGTATAGGCGGAATCTTCAATCAATCAGAAGAAAAAAAAACATACAAACTCTACAACCAATTAGAAGAAACTTACACAGCTCTTCCAAAAAGAGATAAACAAATGTTTTTAGACAATAATTATGCAGATGATAGTGTAAATGTAAAAAGCGTTGTTGAAAATCTCAACGATAAAAAGATTGATTCACTTGTTGTGTATCTTGCAAATACAGATAGATTTCAAAAAGAAAAGAAGGTTGATATTTTTCTTGATTTCTACAGCAACCTTGCAAATAATTACGGCAATTGGGATATGTTGAAAGAAATAACCAAACAAGAGATAAAAAGATGAGGTTGCCAAGACTTTTTGCAATTATTTTTACAAAAGCAACTTTTGTTACAGGTTTATACATTGGTACAGTTTATCATCAGGATATAAACAAACTGTGGTTGAATACTTTTGAAAGAAGAACACCAGTTGCTGAAGGTTATTATGAAAATATAGGGGATCTTAATGTTTTTCTGGATAAAAAAGAAGGTAAATTTGTTCCATCATATGGAACTGAAACATACAGAGTTGAGATTGGTGAAGATATGCTACCTAAAGGAATAGAAAGAAAGATAGAAACGAATACAGTTTACATCCCTAATAGAACTATTTGCACTCCCGTTATTGATACAATAAGTGATTCAGAAAAACTTGCTAATATGCTTAATCATTACATAAATAGTGAAGGAGAAAAACGAGATTCATTGAAAAAATGCATAAACGAGTTTGTGAGGTGATAGAATGTTTTTTAGTCCACTAAGACATGGAAAAGAATTTTTTAGTTCAGCTATGAGGTTTGGTTATTCAACAATTAGATTTGGATTGGATTTGGCGATAATTTATGCAGGGTATTATCTAATCACCGCTCCATTCAAAGGATGCAATAGAGAAAAACCTGAAACAAAAATAGAAGCAAGTTTAGAAAAGAAAGTAGACAATTCAATATCTTTTTATACTAATTCAGACAAAACGGTAAAGTATGTGGATAGGCTATGAGTTTTTTTTATTTGTAATTGGATTAGCAGCTTTACTTTGGGGTGCAGAAAGATTAGTGGGTTCTGCTTCGCATCTCGCAATTAAGTATAAGGTAAATCCTTTAATAATTGGATTAACAATCCTTTCTATAGGAACATCTCTTCCAGAAATTGCCACTTCAATTACATCTTTCGTTACTGGCCATGCTGATATAGCCATAGGGAATATTGTTGGAAGTGAATTAGTGCAAATAACTCTTATACTCGGATTAGTGGCTTTCATAAGACCATTAAAGGGAAAGCGGAATGAGATTATTTTTTACGGCATATCGATGATAATAGCAGTTATGCTAGCATTTTTGGTGATTAAAGATAATGTCATTACATGGTATGAAGGATTATTCCTTGTTATAGTTTATATTGGTTATTTGTTCTATATCGTGAAAAAAGACAAAAAAATTACAGATAACAAACCAAAAAAAACAAAAAAGACTTGGAAAAATTTAGCATTTTTTATTATTCTGGGTACGGCATTAACAATTCTTGGAAGTAAATTAATCGTAGATTCAACTGTGGAAATTTCAAGATACTTTGGAGTTTCAGAGTATATAATAGCTGTATTTTTAGTCGGATTGGGAACTTCATTACCTGAGCTTGTTGTCAGTGGTATAGCTGCTTGGAAAAAAGAATATAGCATGAGTATTGGGAATTTATTAGGCAGTAATATAACTGACCCAACACTTTCTCTTGGGATTGGAGCAATTTTTGTTAACAAAGCTGCAATAAATCCTGTTGCTTCTCTTTCAATACTTTATCTTATAGGGATATTTGCATTAGTCACATTGTTATTTGCCTGGAGAAAGAAAATAGGCAGAATTGAAGCATCGCTCATTATATTGTTATATATAGTCAGTTTTTGGCTGTTCTGAATAGAAAATCTTATAAATGATAATCTCTCAAATTAGTCAATAGAAGTAGTTTGATTTGGGTGGTTTTGTGACGGATACGGATTTACTGGAAAAGTATGGCTTCAAGGAAGAAAATTATGAGAGAGAATACCTAGTCTTTGGCCCAACAGGTTACCCAGATCCATATAAGAGATACAGAATAATTGTCGAAGATTATAACCTTTCTATAGAGGAAAGATATTTTTGGATCTTGAATTATCTTAGAGAAGAGTATGGGTTTGCGGATGCAGACAAAATTATGGACGTTTTTTCAGCCGCAGAAAACAGTTCTTTTTTTGGCGCTTCTCAACAAAGATTAGGTTTACAACAAGATAAGGTTAGTAATTATTTAGCAACCATAGGTAAGATGGTCAAGGAACTATTTCAAATTGTCAGAGAATTAAGGATATTGGACGAACGTTTAGGTTATTACAGGGATAGTTACAATGCTGTGAGTGGAAGCAGAGAAAGTGCTGAGATAACGTTAAAAGGAATATGGATTGATATGGTTGAACAGGGAAGTAAAAATCCAGCTTCTGTATACGGGATGGCAAGAGAATTAGGATTTGCAACATTGCCAGATTTATTTTTCTCAACTCATCCACTAAAAGCAACAGACGTGGACGCTGTTGTAAATAGACTGGACTTCAACAGGAAAATCAAAGAAGTCCTGAAAAGAAAACTGAGAACATTTCTTGAATGGAAAGAAAATACTTATATTGAGTACAAGAATAGAAGACGTTTTACCCTCAAATATCTAAGACAGCATTTTGATATAATCAAACTTTACATGAATTGGGTTAAACCTTATCTGAAGAATATAAGAAGACTACATATGAGCAGAGAGAAAATGGACAGCCCGGATGTAATCTCTTCATTCGAGACGGCTTTTATCGAAATAGAAGTATTATTTAGACAGAAAAAAGGTACAGGTACAAGAAGTGCAGTTGTCTTAGTACATTGGGATTGCAGGACAATGCCTGTCATGAACTATCAACAAGAATATAACAGAGGTCCTTTACATTCAGGAAGAGTGGATTTGACGATTAGAGGGTATTGTTGGTCTGACACGCAAATCAAAAAATACAAGGCAATGAAAGAAGAAGAAGATTTTAGACTGTTGAGTTATGTTGACAACTCTGTAAAGAATGCAATGGAATCTTTAGGCAGAGAGCTTATGTTGTATCTGAAAGAAGCTGGGGAGACTTTTGCGGACGATTCGAATTCATTTTCTTATATGCCAACATCTTCAAAAGATTCATCATCGGGAAAAGGTTCTGTGTCAAGCGGGTTAGGAGAATTATTTGGCAATTTATTCAAATCTTCGAGTGAGGATGCAAATAAAGTAAGACTTGATACAGAAGAAGTCAAAGATTTATTAATGAAAAGTGTTTGGTCTGTGTATAAAGATTACAAGAAAGCTCATAAGCATTTGGCCTGGTAAGATGAAAAAAACAATAGAACGGCTTCTTAACAGAAAAGAATTAAAGAGAATGGTCGAGCTTGACAGCAGACAGGAAAGAAGAGTTAATCCTGATTCTAGAGTTGTCTCTTCTGAAAAAGCATCAAAAATGGAAAAGCTTCTTAGAAGATACAGGGTTGTGAACAAGGTTAATGAATCATCTCTAAAAAACGTTCCAGAGAGGAAATTTGAAGTGCCAAAGTCTATAGATGAAGACGTTAGAAGTGGCCAAAATCAAGATTTTAGCATTATTGATGAGAAATTAGGTGTAGAATATAAGACAATAACGGAGGATATGGGTAGGTTACAGAGTTATGAAGACCTTTCTAAACAATATGAGCTTACACAGGAACAAAAAGAAGCAGTTGGGCAAATATATGGTAGATTGATGGAAGCGGAGAAAAATGCCAACGAAATTGGTGAGAATTACAAACAAATCACTGAAAAAGTGAAGGAAATTGCAGATTTCTCGAGGAGAATGATGGATGAAATTGGTTCAGAATATATAAATAAAAAGCCAGATTACACCGTTCTTTAGTAAAATCCCATAAATTACCAAAATCTTTATATATCACTTGTACTACTTCTTGTTAATGAATACCACTATGTACTATTAAGTGGTTATTAATGATAAATATAATGAACAAGTAAGGGGGTTCGAAAATGAACAAGATGATTTTTTTAGGAGTTTTTTTCGCATTACTGATGGTTTTTTCGGTAAGTGCAGATTTGGTTGCAACACCTGCATCAGTTTCTGTAAACGGTGATTTTTCAAATGCAGTTACATATGCAGTAAAGTTAGCAAACACCGGAGCAGGCGATATAACAATAACAGAGGCGGATAGTACTGCTTATATTTTTGGTACAAATACGATACCATTTAACGCAATTACAACTTACACACCAAATCCAGTTAATAAGATGATAGCAGCTGGAACAGCAGATACGATTACATATACAGTTGATTTTGGTGGCAGTATGTATTATGTAGGCAATTACATTAGTACTTTGTCTTTTTCGCACAATGAAACAAATACATCGGGTGCTGTGGATGTTCCAGTAAATTTGAATGTTCCGTCGGTGAATGATTTTTCTTTTACTGCAGCAACGTCTACAGTTTCTGTAGTACCTGGCAATACTTTTAGCAAGACATTAACAATTAGCAATGATGGAAGTACAGACCTTACGGGTCTTAGTACAACTATAACACAAAATCCAACTACACCAGATTTGGGCGTGTCAGTTCCAGTTAGTCTTGATGTAGCTTTTGGTTCAACAGGTAATATTATTGTTAGTGGTACTTTACCTTCAACGACTTCATCAAGCGCACAATTCGATTTGACAGTTACTGTTACAGGATATGGTTTGACTGATACATCAGTTGTTAGTGTAACACCTGAATCAAATCTTGAACTTAGAAATCTTGAATGGGATGTTGAATTCCCTAGGAAAGAAGATCCTGATGATGACGATGGAGATCTAAGCAATGGTAATACAATTACTGTTGGAGAAGGATCGACAGTAAAAATATCAGGTGATGTAAAGAATCTATTCTCAACAGAAATGGAGATTACTGATGTTGAGGTTTTCCTTGATGTTAGAAATATGGATGATGGAGACGATCTTGAAGAGGATGAGAATCTTAATGATCTCGATGAAGGAGATGACGATTCGTTTACGTTTGAATTCACAGTTCCATATGATGAGTTTGACAAAGGAGATACTGCAATAGCAACTCTTTACGTCGAAGGAATTGACGAAAACAATGTAAGGCATACAGATGAAGTAGGATTCACATTTAAGATGGAAAAGGATAATGAAGAAGTTACTATAGTGAGTGCCTATTTTTCAAATCCAGAAATCTCATGTGGTGCAGAAACAACACTCTATGTTAAAATAAAAAACACAGGAGAAGACAAGATTGATGACGATAATAGTGCAACTATTGTTGTAAGAAGTTCAAGTCTAGGTCTGAATGATGTTTTTAGAGGAATTGAATTAGATGATGATGAAGATGATTCTTCAAACGAACAGACATTCAGCTTTAATATTGATGTAAGTGATGCAGATTATTCATCAACACCATACTTAATAGCTATTGAAGCTTTAGTGGATGTGGATGAAGAAAGTGATGAAGCAACTGCTTTCCTAACAGTTAACAGATGCACAGCACCAACAACTGTAGCACCAATAACAACGACAACATCTGCACCTGTCACAACAACAACAGTTGATTTATCGACAATGTTGCCACCTGGACAGGAAACTGGACCTAGCTATGGTACGTTCCCTGCAGACGTAAAAGAGACATCTAAAGGAAAATTTATAGATAGTACAGCCTATATTGTATTGTTAGTAGCAATCTTTATTGTGTTTGTAGCATTGGTTATCCTTTTGTTTGTCTATATGTTAAGAAAGAATTAATTCTTTCTTTTTTATTCTCTTTTTCTTATAAAACAGAAGATTTATATATCAGTATACCTATAAGTATACTGTGATCTTTAATAACTATTATGTCCCAAGGGACCTGGATCTGAATAGTGATATTGTTAAAAAGCCACAGAATGTGATAGAGGGTGGCCCACTGCCCAAAGAAGTTAATCCTGCATCTATTGAAGAACCTATACTGCCTGTAAGTGAGATAGGTGCTTCAGTTACAGAAGGGCAAAAATTTGGAACTTTTGTGCAATCTATGCAACAAGCCATAAGGATGGGTGCAGGGAAAATAGAACTCTCGACACAAATGGGGAATGGACAAGAACCAGTTGGTGCAGAGAACTATGGGCGGGAAGCAAGACAAGAACTAAGAGAAATAGCAAAAGCCAACCAGGTTAAGATTCATAGTATTCACGCTCCTTCAAATATAGGAAATATGTCTGGCTATAATCATCAAGAAAGGGGTTTTAATGAAGAACATAGAAAATTAGAGATTGAAGAAGTAAGAAAAGCTGTGGATTTTGCTGCTGATGTTACTCAAGGGGGTTCAGTTGTTGTACATACAGGAGAATATCTAAGAGATATGACTGCACAAAAGTGGAATAGGCAGATGAATGACGGAGATTATGAATTTCAAACTTATGAAGAAGAACCAGAGAGACAAGTTTTGTATATGGTCGACGATAGAACTGGCAAGTTAATATCAGAAGTTAGAAAAAGTCAAATCATAAGAGAACCTAAATTTAATACGAAGTGGAATCCTCAGCAACAAAGAGAAATGTGGGTGGATGATAATGAAAACTTCTTGGATGATACAGATCCAGAAGATTTGTTTAAACGTGTTCCCAAATGGGATACTGAGCATACAAGGTTCACGTCAAAGAAATTAGTGTGGGCAGATTTTGAAGAAAGAGCTAGATTATGGAATAAATGGTATCCGAGATTTGTTAAAGATCCTGTGACAAAAAAATCAGAATATGTAAATGGGCAGCCCAGAATTGATCCATGGACACCGGAAGAAGCATTTTTTAAATCACAGATGGATACGCAAATTTTACAATCAAGAGGTCATTCTTTGTATCACGCAAGATCATATGATAAGGAAAGAGGTACTTTTCTTGAACTTAAAAAAGCATTAAGTTTTTTTAAGTCTATTGAAGATAAAACACCCTTGGAAGAACAGTGGAAACTTTTTAAGGATTCTAAGGTTCATCTTTCAGGATGGGGAGGAGAAGGTACACAATTTGTTCCGTCTAAAAATATGCTTCCATCAGAAATAATTAAACAATCTATGAGAGATTTGGAATTGCAGATGAAATACACTCACGAATCGTCGTCGGCAGCAGATGCACAAGCCGACACCACATATGAAACTTTGTTGCATGTGAAGCCAATAGAAAAATATGCAAAAGAACAAACTTCAAAATCTTATGCAGAAGCAGGGATTTATTCAATGGACAAAACCAAAGAAAAACAACTCCCTGATCCTGTTTTTGTTGCACCTGAAAACATATTCCCAGAGATGGGTTATGGTTCTCACCCTGAAGAATTGATAGAACTTGTACAGGATGCAAGAAGCAAGATGGTGGAATACCTAACAAAACCCTATATTAGAGATCCAAAAATGGGGTGGGAAAGTGCTGATGATAAAGAGGGAAAACCAGTTCCAAAAGTTGTCAAGAATCCTTATTTTAGAGATATGAAAGAAGATGATGCAAGGAAATACGCGGAAGATCATATAAAAGCGACTTTCGATACACAACATTTGGGTATGTGGTGGAAAAACTTCCAACCCAAGCCTGGAGAGACCATTACAGCGAGAAAAGAAAGATTCGATAAGTGGTATATGGAACAGGTACAGAAATTATCCGATTCGGGTGTTGTGGGCAATGTTCATTTAGTTGATGGAATGGGTGGCGGTCATCATCATCTTCCAGCAGGGCAAGGTAATATGCCTGTTGTCGAGGCAATGAAATACTTGAAGAAAAAAGGATTCAAAGGGAGTGTTTCATCGGAAGGCTTTGGAGAATCACAAATGGGTGCAGATAGACAGATGTCCAAAACATGGGAAGCTATGGGTAATAGAATACATTCAGGCCATTGGGGTGGAGGAGCTCCTGGCTTTGAAGGCTTCGGGGCACCGACGAGGTGGACAGATATACACCAATCATATTTCGGTCAGACTCAATCACCATATTTTACATTTGGAAACTATTCACCAAGCAATGACTGGAGTTTATGGAGCCAAGTGCCAATGGAATAGAAAAGTTTTTATAATAAATTCCTATTTTCTTTATTTATGAGCAAAACAAACGAACATTTCATGAATGTGAAAAATGTTTATGATGATTTTTACAAATTTCTTTTAGTGAAACATGGCATGTTTCCAGTGAAAGATACTGAAATTGGTTACTGGGGTGTTAGTGTATCAGAAGAAGTACATGAAATTTTCAATAGGATTGAGCTTGAAAAATTTAACCATATCATTGATTTAGGCAGTGGAGATGGGAAAGTAGTAATGATAGCTTCTCTTTTTACAAAAGCTACAGGAATCGAATTTGATCCTTGGTTACATAACACATCTCTTGATATAAAAAACAAACTTGTGCATACTCCTCATGTAAATCGCGCTAATTTCATAAATGGGGATTTTATGGAACATAATTTATCGCAGTATGATGTTATTTTTATGAACCCTGATAAAAATGATGGTAAACTTACAGAAAAAATAAAAAATGAGTTTAATGGCAAGCTTATTGTTTACGGACCTCACCATAATCCCGATGGCATGGAAATTGAAAATAAATTTGACGTCAACGGAACTTACGTCTCAATTTATAATTTTAGTAAGAATGAATAAAAATTATAAAAAAGCCTCGAAGGAGGCTTAGAAAAATTATCTTTTCTTTTTTCTCTTTACAGCTTTTTTCTTCTTCTTGACAACTTTCTTCTTTGCCTTTTTCTTCACTGCTTTCTTCTTCTTGACAACTTTCTTCTTTGCCTTTTTCTTCACAGCTTTTTTCTTCTTCTTGACAACTCTCTTCTTTGTCTTTTTCTTCACTGCTTTTTTCTTCTTGACAACTCTCTTCTTTGTCTTTTTCTTAACAGCTTTCTTCTTCACTGTTTTTTTCTTCTTAACAACTCTCTTCTTTGTCTTTCTCTTGACAGTCTTCCTTTTCTTAGCTACCATGTTAATTAACCTCCTTCGTGGGTTGTGTTTATGAACACTAAGTGTATTTATTGATGTTCTAATATAAAAAGGTTTTGTTTTTTATTATCTAATCTGTGATAAATTAATAATAAATTCATCGAGGAGAAATTTGTTTATCTATTACGATTGTAATCTCACCTTTCACTTTTTTAGACATCTTGTCTAAAATTTCTTTAGAATTTCCATATATGAACTCTTCAAATTTTTTAGTTATCTCTCTACATATGCAAATATCCCTTCCAGGGAGGATATCTTTCATTACTTCAAGTGTCTTTGTTATTCTGTAAGGACTTTCGTAAATGATTGTTGTCATATCTGTATTTTTTATTTTTTCAAAAAACTTTTTCCTTTCCCCTTGTTTTTTTGGAACAAATCCTAAAAACATGAATTTATCTGTAGTGCATCCAGATGATACAAGTGCTGACAGAATTGCACTTGGACCTGGGATTGGGGATATTTTTATTCCTTCATGGACAGCTTTTTTGACAAGTTTGTACCCTGGATCAGAAATTAATGGTGTTCCAGAGTCTGATACAAGAGAAATTTCTTTGCCTTCTTTTAGTAAGCTGATTATTTTTTCTTCCTTTTTTGGTGAGGTGTGTTCATGATAAGAAGTGATTTCATTTTTTATGTCGTATCTGTTCATTAATTTTTTAATTCGTCTAGTGTCCTCTGCAAGAATCAAATCTACTTTCTTTAACGTGCTTATCGTTCTCTGCGAAACATCATCAAGATTGCCAATTGGTGTAGAGACTATGTATAACATAAATATAAAGAAAAAATATTAGTTTATTAATGTTGTGATAAAAAAAGATTATTTATCTTCTTCAGCTTTTTTGGAAGTTTTTTTCTCTTTAACTGGCTTTTCTTCAACCTTAGGATATTCCTTCACTTCTTCAACCTTTTCTTCAGGTTTTGGTTCTTCTTTAGGAGTTTCT
>CAZZGN010000022.1:0-13337 GCA_964654165.1 uncultured Methanosarcinales archaeon
TACTTGGTGTCAAAAAAATGAGTAAAAAGAGAGACAGGTTAGAAATAATCCATGATGTTCTCGAAGCAATTAGATTCAAAAGGGACAAAGCCAAACCGACCCATATATTGTATAAATCCAATTTATCTCATCAAATGCTAATTGAATATCTCACAGAATTATTAAAAAAAGAATTTGTCGTTGAAAAAACTGACAGAAAAGGAAAACGAACATACGCTTTAACTGATAAAGGTCATGGATATCTTAATGATTACGACAGAATAAGAAGCTTTGTAGATTCTTATGGATTAAATTAATTTTTTTATTTTAATCAACCAGAATTCTTTAGGCATTGCTTCTGGATCTTCTTGCGCATCTAGATTTAATTCGACAATTTCTCCATCTATTGGACTCTGCAACGAATCTGTTCCCTTCATAGATTCAAGGACTAATAGTTCGTCATTTTTCTTGACATTGTCTCCAGCTTTTACTTTGAATTCAAGCATCATGACATCGTTTCCATCTTCGAAGCCAATTTCGACAACATCTCCATCTCTTACATATTTTTCCATTTTTTCAAGCCAATAATAACGTTGGTTTCAGTACCATTATAATTCCGCAAATAAACATAAACACACCTGCTATTAATTTCAATATCCTTCCTTGTTTTTCATTTATTCTTTCAGATTTGAAAGTAAATATAAAATTAAATAATATAGCATAAAGAGGTATTATGTAAATTATTGAATAAAAAACTGTCCAGGCATAATGTGGAAATCCAATTGATGTTCCGAATTTTCCTATTAATGCTGACATATAAACTGCAGGTAATATTGCTGAACATCCAAGTTCCACAATATTCACGCCAATTGCTAATAAAATGGTTGAACCCATCGCAATCCAGAAAGCTTTTCCCGTTGCGCCATTACTTAATCTCTGTACTATTTTTCTAGCCTTATGAGTTATTTTTGTTGTTTCTTTTTGGGATAATGTTAGGGAAACACCTTTCTTAAAAAACAAGAAATCTTTAAGATTGATTGTTCCAGCTATTAATATTATTATTCCTAATAATTTGAGTATCATTTCACCATATTTGGCAATAAATAAACTTCCAACAAGCACCATTATCATTATGAAAATGAAATACATGACTGCTGAAGTTATGACAAAAGTATTTCCAATATGGAACATTGTTTTCTTGACTTTTGTATATGTTAACAATGAGAGTAAAATAAATAAAACTGTAAAAGCACACGGATTAAATCCATCAGCTAATGCTATTGTAAATGTGAATAACCAAAAAGGCATTGTTTGTGCAAAACCCGAAATATAAGACTCTGGAATTAATAAAACAAAAATAAAGAAACTGATAATAAGAACAGTAATAATCGCCGAAACAAAATATCTTTTGGTTTGTGGATTGTTGGATCTCCTATTAAAGATTAATAAGGTCGCAACAAGCAATAAAATAAGAACAATAAATATTATAGAAGGCATCTCAAATTTTTCATCATTCCATGCTCCATTTTTTTGTAATCCCTTTCTTTCAGCTATTTCCTCAACTTGTTCAATCAATTGATTCCTATAACCTATATTCGCTTTGTAAGCATCATTATAAGACAAACTTCCATTTCCTTCATCATAACCAATAAACGCCTTTCCATTTACAAAAGTTCTAGGCACGCCTTCATCAGAAGAAGAATATTTTTTTGCAAAAGATGCAAACAATTCTCTGTTCTTGTCATTTTCTGCTCGTTTAGTTTCAAATATATGAACTTCTAAATCTGGGTATACTTTAACAACTTCTTCCTGTATGAATTTTATTTCCTTATGGCAATGTGGACATGTATACCAATAAAACATTACCAAAGAATTTTCATTGTATTCTTCAACATTAGCGCTACAAGTATGTCCTGCAATCATATCTTCTCCAGATACAATAGGCAAAAGCAATAATATAAACAAAAAAAGCAGTAATTTCTTCCCCATACTGAATCGGAGAGACAGTATATTTAAAAAGGTTATGGAATTACTTACACTTACCTTTCCCTCTTCCAGTTCTTGGTCCTTCTCCTTCTGGCCCAGTTCCATCTTTATTTGGCATTTGATCACCTCCAATCTCAATAACAAGACCTTCAACAAGAGCTTTTGCGATTTTTTTCTTTGCTTCTTTATAATTTCTACAAAAAGTTGGTTGCGAGATATCCATTGATTCTGCTGCATCGAATTGGTCTAACCCAACATAATCTTTGAGCCTAAATGCTTCAAATTCTTCAATAGTCATTTCAACATTGCCTATATCTCTAGCTTGTATCCCAGCAGGTTTAAACATAAATGAACCAGGCTTCCCTTTAACTCTTCTTCTCATTCTTGGTCTTGACATAATGAATATATATTCATAACTACTATATAAACTTTTCTAAAAATCTGAAAAAAACAAGATTTTTTCAATAAAAAAATTTAAATCTCCGAGAAAGATATCAAAATTTCCAATAATCATAGAATATCTTCAGAAAAATGACAACAACTCATTTTTAATTCTAAAAAACCTTCCTTTATATGGAAAACGACAATCTAGAAAAAATCGTAGACTTCGTAAAAAAAAATTATGACGGTTTCGAACCTGATATTGGCACAGCAGAGAAGTACGGATTTGATGATGCAACAGGATTAACAACATTCAACAAAAAAAGAAAAACTGATTATTATTGTTTAAACATTTCAAAAGAAAAAGGGAAGAATGTTGTAAAAGTATCAAACTATCATAAATTTATTTACAAAATATCTGGAAAAAAGAGAAAACAGAATCTTCTCATACAATATCACCTAACTTACCTAAAAGATAAAGAAAAAGAACTTCCTTTAATAGTTGCAAGTGAAAGAATTATTGATATAGACAGCAGAACAAAAACTATACTCAATTCTTTAAATGAAGTCAAAGTAAAACTAGATGAAAGTTATGAAAAACCACAAGACAACAATAATATAGAAACATCGAGAATTTTAATCAGCCTTGATGATGAATGTTTAACATTAGATTCTTTTAATGAAGAATTTATATACAATTTACAATCGCAATTTTCAGACACTGTAAGTTCTTATCTCCCAAATTTAAATACCATAATTCTAGAATCAGAAGTCAACAACATAAAAAAAATAAAAGAAAATATTAGAGACGGGAAATTTAAGTTCAAAGATTTAAACGCTTTGAATTTCAACCCAATCGCAATTATAGAGGAAGAGATAATAAGACAAATTCCTGAAAGAGACCTGAACGAAGTCTACTCTGAAGATGAAATGCTGTGGAATCTAAAAATGATTGGCACAGACGTTGCCCATGAAATAAACAAAGGAAGAGGAGTAAGGATTGGCATAATTGATACAGGTGTAGATTACAATCACCCAGAGATATCATCAAGATTTAAAAAAGAAAATTTAGGTTATGATTTTGTTTTCAACAGAAAAAATCCAATGGACGAAAACGGGCATGGAACTCACGTTGCAGGAACAGTTGCAGGGAAAGAAGTTGGTGTTGCACCTGAATCAAGATTATATTCTTTAAGAGTGTTAGATAGAAACGGAAGAGGCACAACATACAACGTCATAAGAGCCGTTGAATGGTCTATTGTAAATGAACTTAATGTGATTAATTTGAGTTTAGGTGGTGGTCCAAAGTCAAGGATAGAAGAATTAGCATTCAATAAAGCAAGAGAATCTGGAGTATTAGCAGTTGCTGCTGGAGGAAATACTGGAAAAGAAGAATATCATTATCCTGCATCATATAACTGCATAATTGGTGTTGCAGCTGTAGACAAAGAGAAACAAAGAGCATATTTCAGTACAATGAACGATAAAATAGACATTTCTGCTCCAGGACAGGGCATTTACTCATGTTATCCAAATAATTCATACAGAAAATTAAATGGAACATCAATGGCCACCCCCCATATTACAGGTGTTTGCGCTTTAGGTATATCTGAATCAAAAAAAGACCCCGATGAAATTGACAAGATGATGAAAGATACAGCAGAAAAACTTGGAGAAAAAATAGAGTATGGGGCAGGATTAGTAAGAGCAGATAAATTGATGGAGGTGATCTAATGAAAAAAGAATTTTTAATAGCATACAAAGAGGACGTGCTCGAAAAAAAACTGGAGCAGTTAAAAACATTGCCCTTTGTTGAAAGTAATGACAAAAATTACGAAAGAATTATTCTTGACAAAACGGTTGTTGTTAAAATTGAGTACATAGGGAACGAAAGCTACGATGAAGCATATAATATCCTAAAAGAAAACGATATAGAAGCTGAAAAGATACACGAAAGAAATATTAACAATAATTATCAAAAATGAACCTCGAAGAATACAGCAAACTGGATGCAGAGATTATGCAGATAATAGAAAATAACGAGCTTGAAATAAAGATTGAAAGTATTTTTAAAAATGGTATAAATAACGAAAACCATCAGATTTTATATGAATACAAAAAAATAATTGAAGGATATGTTGACTTCATTCAAAAAAATGGGGAAGACAAATACAACCAAGAAATAAAAAATAAAATTGCTTATTTACATATTCTTACGGCAAAAAAGAGGGAATTATACGCAACCTACCCAGAATGGAAAGAAAAAGCTGACAACGCATTGAAAAAAATAATTCCTTATGAAAAAATTATTGATATAATACTTGAAAAAACGTATGATATAATAGACGAAGGAACATATGCAGAAGATCTAACAATAATAGCTGAAGTCAAACAAAAGTCGAAAGAAATCAAAAAACAATTTGAAAACGTACCAAAAGAATACCAGAACTGCAATCTTACAATTGATGTATGTGATAAACTTGAAGGAATGATAAATAACAGACTAAAGGAAGAAATATTAAATATAAGCATATTAAAGAAGATAATTGCTGACAAATATACAAGGATCAAAGACACCAATGAACTACTATTTTGCGAAGAAGAAATGATAAGATATGACAGTTGTATTGAAAATATTATGAGTGTACTGAATGAAAATTAAAAAAACATCCGGTTATTTCGAAAGAGGTTCTTTTTCCATGAAAAAACCAAAAGAAAATTTACAAAAAGTATTTTAAGAGAAGAAACAACAAAATAAATACAATGAAAGAAAAAGAAATGGAACTGATAAAAGAGCTCAGAAAAAATTCAAGAGCCCAGCTTACAGAAATAAGTAAGAACATAGATATGCCCATCACAACGGTATTTGGAAAACTTAGAAGATTTGACGATATAATATTAAGAAATGCCACTCTTTACGATTATTCAAAGATTTCATACCCCCTAACAATTTTGTATGCATTTAGGATAAATGACAGTAAAAGAGAAAAAACAATAAAAACCATATCTGAAAGTCCGAACGCCAACAACATATTCAGAATTAGCGGTGCGTACAATATTCTCGTGGAAGCTATATTCAAAAATCTTAACGAAGCATATAAATTTTCAGAGAATATTAACTCATTCCAGCCTTCTAAAAAAATTGAATATCAAGTGATCAGCGAAATAAAAAAAGAAGAATTTTTTTCCGCATAATTAAAAAATAATTACCTTTCCCACCTTAACAAAACGTCTTAATCTCAATTTGCAAACAACAAATTTTATTCCTTTCAGTTCTAACAGCTGTACGTCATCATAATTATCTATAAATAATCCTACTTTCTGATTTTTTTTCAGAAAATACTCAGCATACTTTTTCTTTGCGTTTCCATTAGGGACAATAATTTCATAATCAACAATTTTGCCATTCTTAACTATAAACTTATTCGAGATAAGTTCTTTAATCCCTAATAGTTTTTTAATTACTGGTTTTTTATTAATAGAAAAACTTTGAGAGATCCCTATAGCTTTCATTTTAGGATTTGCATTACGAATAAAATTATAGAGTTTAGTTATTCTCATATCAAGTTCTTTTTTTATAATTTTCTCGTCCATCAAATAATCTTTTTCTAACACATTAAGTGATTTTACAGTATTAGCCCATCTTATTATCATCCACTCGCTGCTTATCAATCTCTTTCTACTAAGAAACATATTTACAATTTTTTTTGCAAAATTAAAACTATAAAGGAGTGTGCCTGTCCAAAATAACTTTACAACGTTTTTGAATTCTGAAATATTATATTTTAATTTAAAAATGTTATAAAAAATTATTCTCAAGGACTCTCTAAATGTGTGATAACTGGAATAAGCTCCTCTTTCTTTATATTTACATCCAAAAAATCTACATAGTGATTTCAAAAAAAGTCTGTTTGCAACGGCAACTGTCTGGTGATATGCGAAAGTTCCATCTATATCAACAATAAGAATGTCCAGTTTTGGCAGTTCAATCTCCCTTGATATAATAATCACCTTCACCCATAAGTTTCTTGTAAGTTTTTTTTGCTTCCTTGGCAAGAGCATCGTTATGTGCATTACTCGCACCACTTGTTGCGAAATGGCTTGTGTATTTTCCAGGTATGAAAGTATAATCCATTTCTTTCACATATCTTGAATATTTTGGAGGTACGAGTTTGTCTCTCTGACCTGCATATGTGTGTATGGGGATAACTGGGTGCTTCATATACGTCTTTGTTGCAAGCTCTTTCCCCTCTTTTGTTTCTATATTCTCTCTCTGAGTTGTGGGTAGCATTGCACCAATTGCCTTTATTGCCCTTGTCCTGAAAGGCATTCCATAGGGTGATGCAGCTCTTGCTTGAGCCCATTTTATGCCAAGATCTCTTGTTTTGTAATCAGGAGCTAGACTACTTATAACAAAATTACCCCCATCGCTGTGACCTGAAAAACCATCATATCTTGTTTTCGCATCTTCTTCTGATATGCCTGCATTTTTGTGTAGTTTTTTTATCTTGTCATAAGTTTTTTTAAGTATATATTCCTTAGAATGTGTTAAGTGGCTTGCAGGTATGTGATACGGAGCAAAGCCCTGTTCCTTCAGTTTTTTCGCAAGGCGATGGTGAGATCCTTCATTTAGCACAATACCATTCATAAGGTACATTATTGGTTTTGATTTGTCTTTCTTGAGATCCTTTACAGTTCTTCTATTTTGGCCTTTTGCAATAAAATAACCAACAGTGTTATCATAAGCCGAATCAATCAAATGTCCTATATCTGCCCCTAAATTACCTGACCCAGAAGCACCAGGTAGGAATTTTCTCTGATATTCTGCATTTGCCTGAACAGCTGTTAAGGTTTTGTCATCGTATCTTTCAAGATTTGTGGTTTTTACATCTGAGAAATCCTTTCCTATTTTTCCTTTAATAACCGAATCAGTTTTTTGCAAAAATGTATTAGGATCATCATTTATCCTTTCTTTAGAAGGTTCTTCCTTTATATATTCATAAGGAAGCTCTATTGAATGCCCGTTTAATTTTTTTAGTAGGCCCTTTTTCTTGGGTTTTTTCTTATCACTATACTGATCGTATATTCCCTTTCCAGAATCGTCTGATGTACCTGGATCAACTCCTGATTCAGAAGCTTTTTCAGTTGCAACATCTCTTAATCTGTCTGAGATGTCTAAAAGTATTCTGAAGAAATGCAAGAACACAGAATCGAATACAACTGCTTGTGCACGTTTGGAGTGAATCATTTTACCTCACCCCTAACAAAAGCTAAAGTCTCTTCAGCAGATTTTATCTTCCTCAATGAATTATTATAGAATAAAGAAACAGCTGGCTGGCTGATTTTAAGCAAAGAAGCTATCTCAATCTGTGTCTTTCCCTCTTTTTTTAGTCTAAAAACCTCTTTTTCCCTGTCAGTCAGCATATGGATAACCAGTTATAAGCTATATAACTTATATTACTTATATATAAATGTTTGGGAGAAATGGATAACAATAACAATATTTAATTCACTCTACTTTCTTAACCAACCCATGATTAGCATTAACGTCAACAATATCTCCATCCTTGAAGACTTTAGTTGCAGTTTTAGTACCAATAACACAGGGAATTCCTAATTCACGAGAAAGAATAGCAGCATGAGATGTTATCCCGCCTTCATCTGTTATTATTGCGGAAGCTTTTTTCATAGCAGGAACAAACTCTGGCCGCGTCATCATTGAAACTAATATTTCTCCTTTTTCAAATTTAGCTATATCTTCTTTTGTTCTACAAATTCTAACTTTTCCCATTGCTTTCCCCATAGAAGCACACATGCCGTGTAAGTGAGTTTCGGCTATATGTCCTTTGTCATAGATTTTCATAAATTTTTCAAAATCTTTTCCAGTGTAAAATTCCTCTTTCAATCCATCCTTACCGCCAGAAAAGTAAACAACATATTTATCTATTCTTTTCTCTGCATCTTCATAATCAAAATTCTTCAATTTCTCTAATGTTGTTTCCTGCCAAGAATATCTTTTTAGCATTTCAATGCTTATATTGAACCTTTTACCAATTTCTTTCAATACTTTATGAATATAATAAACCGAACTTAACATATGCATTTTTCTATCATCCTGCCAATGCAAACAAGTCAATATCAATTCAACCAGATCAATTATATCATGAGGAAGTTTATGTTTTTCTATTAACTCTTTTCTTCTTTTGTTGTTAATATCATATCTTTCATTCTCTTCATTTATTTTTTCATCAATGTCCACATCGTCGATAATAAAATTCTTTATCTCTTTGATATAATCTATTTCATTTAGGCCATCCGCATGAGTATAATTTAATTGATTATAAAAAAACTTATTTTTGTGTTCTGTTATTTTGTCTTTGATATTTTGAGGTAGTTTGTTCCATATTGTCATTGATCTCTCTTTCTCAAATAGTTCTCTAACATTAGGAACTTTCTTAACTTCTTTTGTTATATTCATAATCTCAAGATTAACTTCTCCAACCCAAGAAGATTTGCTAGGTTGCATTAAGGCTGAAAAAATTTCCCTGAATTTCTTCTCTTTATGGTTAATGCCTAAATGTTTTGATAATTTTGATCTTATTAATGGTTCTACAACATATGAAGTGCCTTCAAGTAAATGGCTATATCCAATAGGTGCGGTGTAAGCATCCGCAATCTTATGGAACCAACTAATAAGAATTTCATCTTTTAACTTCTTAAGGTTAAGTCTACTCACTTCTTCATTCACAGAAAAACTTTTTTTATTGAGTTCATCATTTTTTCTTAAAATTTCTTCGAAATATTCTTTACTTTCACTCCATCTTTTTAGAAATTCATTTCCCACATTAATAAAATCCTTTTCAAGATAATGATATTCAAGATAATCTTTTTTGAAAATAAAAAGCTGTTCTGTATAACCATAACCAAGATATTTATTACAACCAACTATAGAACTTACAGGTCCGTGCATTATATAATTCAAGCAACTATTAAACCCTTGTACAACCCATTTTTTCTTTGAAATTTCACAAAAACGGTTTCCCATTTTCATTCTGCGTTGCACTCCATAGCTATTGCATAAAGCATGTTAACGACATATTCAACTGGAGAACTTCTCCCTAATATAGCCACATGTTTTCTCAATCCAGGTGTTAATGTGAACAGTACTTCTAGATCAGTTATCTGGAAAACAGTATGAATGAATATATTACCTGCATTGAGGTCGGGAAAAACCAATACATTTGCTTCTCCTTTTAATGGAGATTCAGGACATTTTTTTTCTGCTGCAGAAGGATTAACAGCTGCATCAAACTGCATTTCGCCATCAAACAAGAAATTTGAATTTTTTTTCGCGATTTTGACAGCGCCTCTTACTTTTTCTATATTTTCATGATTTCCTCCACTGCCATAAGTTGAGAATGATAAGAAAGCAACTTTCGGTTCTATGCCAATAGCATTTGCCATTTCCGCTGCATTTATTCCCATTTGTGCGAGATCTTCAGGACTTGGATCTATGTTCAAACTCCCATCAGTAACAAAAACCACCCTATCTATTTTTGGAATATAAACCACCATAACTTCTGAAACTAATTTTCCTTTTTCTCTTAATAATTGTAAAGTTGGACGCATTAAAGCTGCCGTTGGGCAAATCTTACTTCCTGCTAATGCATCTGCATGACCGCAATGTACAAACATGCATGCAAAGTAATTCTCATCTGCAAGTAATTTTATTGCTTCATCTTTTGTTAAACCTTTATGTTTTCTTAATTCAACCATTGCATCAGCTAATTCTTTAAGATCATAATTTTTATAATCTACAATTTCAGCTTTTGAGATATCATATTTCAATTCATCTGCTTTTTTCTTTATTTCTTCGGGATTTCCTAATAAAATTATATCCATGACATCATCCTTCAAAACAATTGAAGCTGCTTCAAGGCATTTTTCATCCCATCCTTCAGCTATGACTATTTTTCTTTTTTTCATTACAGCTTTTTCTTTGAGCATTTTATAGATTTTTTCTTTCATTTTATTTTCCTCACAAAACCTTTATCAGTATCAATTTCGATAACATCTCCATCCTTAAATACTTTCGTTGCAATTTCTGTTGCAACTATACATGGAATGCCCAATTCTCTAGAGACAATAGCTGCATGAGATGTCATCCCACCTTCATCTGTAACTATAGCTGAAGCTTTTCTCATCGCAACAATATAATCAGGAGATGTCATTGCTGCAACTAATATATCCCCATCTTCCATTTTATCCAACTCTTTAGGAGAAGATAATATCTTTACTGTTCCTACAGTTAACGGATCTTCACCAACACTAACAATCATTCCATCAACTTCATTTTTATTTTTAACATCATATTCGAAATACGGTTTAGCGAACTTTTCTGCTTCTTCTCCCTCTAAATATTTCAAAGAATCATTTTCATAAAGAATTATAAAAGATTGTTTCCTTTTTTCAACATCAACAAATTCATGATTTTTTATTAAGTTAATAATATCATCTTCAGTATAATATTGTAATTGATCAAATCCAATTTCCTCTCTTAATGCAAACTCTTGTGCAAAAACAGAATTTATATGATTTGCAATGAATATGTATTTTTTTCTTAAATCCTGCCACCACACACAATAAGCTAACTTTTCTGAGATTTTAATTGTTTCATCGTCTATATTATATTTTTCAATTATTTCTTTTTTTCTTGCCTTTATCTTATCACTGTATCTGCCAATTTCATCCATTTTTTTCTTTGCTTTTTCTTTTGACATCTTTTCAAGTTCAAGTTCAAAATGACCTGTTGGCAATAAAGAAGTATTCCCATAGCTATTTCTCAGCCAATAATATTTTTTGGCATGGTCATGTAGCATTATGTCCTGCATATTTTCATTTTCCATTAATACAATTCCTAAAAATTCCATTTCTTCATTTTGGAAAAAGCTTAATTTGTCCGGAGCTGCTAAAGCTTCGAATATTTCGTTAAATTTATTTTCCCATTTTTCTTTTATACTGTCTTTAAGAAGTTTTTCTCCTCCCCAGTTTGCTAGTTCAGGTAGAAATCCATAATCCCAGAAATCTAAATGAGCTGTGCACCATTCTTCAAACAATTTTAATAATTTTTCATCATTGCAATGACTTATTCCATGGTTAACAACTTCCTCGAATGCTTTCAAGCAAGCAACTTTCTTTTCCCATATCTCAAAATGATTCATGACTTTATTATCATCCATGATAATATTTTTGAAAGGAGGAATAGCAAATTTTCTCAATTCTTCGTCTTCTGTGACTATTGTTACTTTCCAATCTTTGAAATAATTAAAAAGATCGTTAATTGAATAACCCATTCTGTCTTTCATTTTGACGAAAGCTTTATTGAAAGCGTGTATGTACAAAGGCATTCCGTCAATTGGACCCCATCTGAAAAGTTTTTTATCTTTATTTATCATCTAATATCTTCCTCACAATTCCATTATCCGCATCAACTTCTATGATTTCATTATCTTCAAAAACATTCGTTGCATTTCCAGTTCCGACAACACAAGGGATGTTGAACTCTCTTGCTACAATTGCTGAGTGTGATGTAAATCCACCGATATTCGCGACTATTGCCGAAACTGTGTGTAAAGCATGCATATAATCTGGTGTTGTTATATCACAAACGATTATGTCTCCTTTTTCAATTTTTCCTGCTTCATCAGCACTCATAACTATTTTTGCTCTTCCAATAACCTTGCCTTTAGAAACCCCTTTCCCCTTTATTTCATTAAGCTTATGTTTTTTGTTGAAATGCTTTTTCCACTCCAGCATTTCCTCTCCGACATATATCTTTCCTTTATAGAAAACATAGCCTTTAATTCTTTTATCTACATCTGTAGAAACCTCTTTTCTTAAGATTTCAGGAGGTGAAGAAAATATCAATTGATTAAAGCTTATGTTTCTTTTCTTTGCAACTGCATCAAACAGGGGTAGTGTAGTAAAACCCCCTCTTATTGCTAATTCAAATCTGTAATCTCTAACATATAGAAATTTTTGAATTAAATCTGCTTTTTTCTTTAATTCTTCAGGTAATTTGGAATAAAGAACGTCATATTCTTCTTTTGCTTTTTCGTGATTTGAATCCAATTCTTCAATCACGGTATTAGCATCTTCAATGTGGTTCAATTGATCTTCAATAAATTTTTCATCAACAAATTTCTTTTGATAAAGTACCATCTCACTCCATTTCCATTTTTCATAAAATTCTTCCTTGGTTAATTTTCCTAATTTTAATAAAGCAAAATCCCTCTTTCTTCTTCTGTGAAATATATTGTTTAAAGGATGTGTAAGAATATCAAAATCATGTCCTGTAAACCCCACATCATACATCATTTTCAGAACCTTACCTTCAAAAAAATGTGACATATAAACCGGTATATCAACTGTTCTGACATAAGTGGACCACAAATCAATAACCTTAGCAATGCCTTTGTCTAACTCTTCTTCTGTTGCATTAGAATAATCTTTATTCAACTTCGAAGAATGCAACTCGAAAGCTTCTCCTCTTTCCTTAACCAAATCAAGAGCCTTGTGCATTTCATCATCAGGGTACTCATATTTATTCATATCTTCCCTTAGAAAAAAAAATTGACCATCAATATACACTAATTCAATATTTGGATAACCATCTATAGTCATCGATTCCCGTTGTATAATTTCCGGATAACATGAAAACACCGACTCTTTGATATTAAAGAGCTTGATGTAATCATCAGGGTTTGGAAGTTTCATAGTTTTCTCACCACCCCATTATCTGCATCAACTTCTATTTTATCGCCTGTCTTGAATATTTCAGTAGCATGTATTGTTCCCACGACACATGGAATTTTAAATTCCCTTGAAATTATACCTGCATGGCAAGTAAGACCTCCTTCATTTGTAACAACTGCTAAAGCTTTCTTCATGTAAGGAACGTAATCAGGCATAGTCATTCCTGTAATCAATAT
>CAZZGN010000023.1:0-4275 GCA_964654165.1 uncultured Methanosarcinales archaeon
AAAACTAAAACAAATCAATCACTTCATAGTAATATCACAAACTATATAAAGTATTTAATCCTATTAATAATATAAAATGGAACAAATAAAATTATATTATCACAAAACAGACGGAGGAGCTGAATATTTATGCTCTGAATGTGTGGAAGGAACAAATGAAGGGAGTTTTAAATCTAAATATATTGTTAGGATAGATGGAAATATAGAAAAGGATGCTAGACTTTTAATAAATGAATAAAATGGAAACAATGAATAAAATGGATAAACAAAATAATAATAATTGGTGGATTTGGATACTTGTTATAATAGCCGTATTGTTTATTTGTAGTTTTTGCTTTTCCAATGATGGCTGTATAGATAATTGTATTTCTAATGAGCGTTCTTGTTTATTTTCATCTGCTGAAAGATATTCTCAAAATAGTTTTACTGAATATATTGTTTGGAGTGATGCCAGTTACTGTAACGATAATTTAAAATACTGTGTTAGTGGGTGTGAAAAATGAATAAAAATGATGAAGAATTTTTCAGCGGAGTTATAACTGGGATATGGATATTGGTGATTATTAAACTATTGGTATTATTTTTAGAGGTTTTAATTATATAAAATGGATAAACAAAAAATTGAAGATATTAAGAAGAAATTAAGTTATATAATTTTATGTGCGAGTGAATTGCACGATGAAGTTGAGGAGTTGTTTGGATAATGGGATTAACAAAAGCAGAAAAATATAATAAAATGATGGATAAGGTGTTTAGAGGTGTTGAGGAGATTGATAAAAAAGCAAAGTGTCCAAAATGCAGGAAATCTATCACTCGAGAAAGGGGACTTGGAACCCTATTAGAAACTTGTTCAAATTGTGGTTATTTTAAATTTGAAGGTCGGGGCAAAAAATGAGTAACATGGTATGTGTTTCTGGTAATTGTGGTAAATGTCCAATGTGTATAAGGTGGAAAACTGACCCATACTACATAAAATTAAATAAACAAATGAATAGGGAAATATTATTATACTTTTGGTTTGTCGCAGTCCCAATTTCACTTCTTGTAACATTTTTAATATATTTGGTATTAGAGGGGGGAAATTTCTAAGATGTCAATTTGTAATTGCGAAAGTTGTGGTGATTTATTGGATTTGGATAGTCCACACTCCGACAATATTTCTGTAAGTGATGATGGTATGAGTTTTCTTTGCGAGAAATGTTCGGAGGAGGAGGAAGAATGATGGAGTATAAAATAAAAAAAGAGGGATATAATTATTATGTTTATAGATGTGGTATGGTGGTGGAAGTCCCTATTGCGTTATTTTTTACTTTGTGGGGTGCTAAACAATATATAAGAAAGAGGAAAAAGAGGGAGAGAGAACCGCCTATTTGGTATAATGAAGATGGTATTGAGGTGAATAATGAATAAAGACAAAAATCATCTTACAATTTGTGCCGAACAGTTGTTCTTCTTTGACATTATTACAAAAAAGGAATTGGTGACAATTAAACTTAAAATTAATGATGATGAATAAATATTATAAATGTCCTTCCTGTAAGAGGGAAAAAAGTTGGAATGAAGAATTGGTGATGAAGGTTTGTTTGGTGTGTAATTGTGAAATGGAAATTATTGAATCAAAAAATCCAAGAAAAGATTATGTTGTCGCTGTCGATTTGTATTTAATGAGATATGTTATAAAAAATGAGTGGTATGAAATCCATGACATTTTGAGAGAATGGTTGATTGATAAGAAACATACTGTTAGATACTTAAAAGATGATTTAATATTTGATGAAATTTCGATTAAGGGGAAAATTAAAAAATGAATAAAAATAAAGGTGATGGAGATGATGATGAAATGTGAAAAATGTGGAATGCTGTATGGGAATATGAAGGATGATGGGGTTATTGTGAATCCTCATCTTGGAAATTTGTGTATCCATTGCTGGATGGAGAAGAGAATACAAAATAACGGTGGAGACAAGTGGTGGTATGGAGATGGTGAAAAAGAACAATGAGTATAATCATTTAATCTGGAGATTGATGAAGTATGAAGGTTTGACGAAACAACAGGCAATGGAGAGGGTTACAGAAATGGTTGAGTGGAACAAGAAGGTGAAAAAAATTGATAAGGATAAAAAAAATGGTAAATAACAAAAAAATAAGTAGTGAAGATGACTATGGCGATGGCTCTGGCTATGGCTCTGGCTCTGGCTCTGGCTCTGGCGATGATTAGAATGTAAAAGATAAGTATAAAATTTTGGATTAGTCGGAAAACTTTTTTCTGCCGACAAACAATAAAATATAAAAACAAAAATGATGATAAAAAATGGTAAATAAAATAATCGACTATTTCAAGAAGCCCTGCGTAATGGCTATTTGTTCGGATGTCAACCAAGGTAAAAGTAATTTGATTTACTATATCATAGAACAATTAAAGGCAAATTATGATTTTAAACTTGTGACTTTCGCTCTAAGGTATGGAATTAAGGGAACAGAAGTGATAAATAGTTTAGCACAACTGGAAATAATAAAAGATAGTATTGTGATTTTAGACGAATTCTATACTTTGTTCGATTTGGATGATAGGAAAAAAAGAAGACAAATTGAAAAAACGTTGAGGTTGATTAACCATAATAATAATATTCTTGTATTATGTGGAACGCCAGACAACTACAAAAAGTATATCTCTGATAAAATTTCTGTGTTCTTCTACAAAAAATCTAAATTGAGTGGTTACATAAATGGGAGCTGTGCTAAAAACAATTTGATGAGTTATGAAGGGACAGGGATGGGAAGTTCGATGTTGAGTTTGGGTAAAGCCGAGACATTAGTTTTTGACGGCGATTATAAGATATTTTATGTTCCATACCTCAAGAAGTATGACTCGAAGTTGAAAAACGCGAAACTTTTTGTTCCGAAAAAATTATGTGCAAAAAATGTGCAATCTAAAACTGGTGATGACAAGAATGGAACTAAGTCCTAAACAGGAAAAAGAATTGGAGTGTGTCAAATTTTTCATTCCAACTGGTTATGACGGTTATAGTTGTTTGGATAAATATAACTCTAGTAAAAAGAATATGTATGATGTTAACGGCGTTTCACCAGTAGAAGCTTTTTTTTCCAAAATTGAGAAGGGAATACTCCTAAAAACTAATAATGTGAGAGAATACAATAAGTTAGTTAGTGGTCTTAGGTGGAGAGGAATACATATTCATGAAGCGTGGGAACCAGGGATACGTGAAGGAACTACATTTTATTGTGAGTTAGTAGAAGAATTACCAGAATGTGTGGTTCACTACATGGCGAAAGAGATATTCGAGGGGGCAGACAAATGGATGATTTTGGGGTTGTACGAAAAAAAATGTGCGAAAAAAATGTGCAAAAAAGGTGATTGAAAATGTATAAAGTCTATAAATATGGTGGTTATCGGTCTGAAATTAAAGGTTTGTTGAGGCAGAGAACCAAACTCAAGAATAAAATGAGGCATCACATATTGAAAAATGAGGAGATTGAAAAGAATTTGTTAGATGTTGAATCTGAGCTTGACAGAATGTTATCTTTGGCTGGGAACTGATTTTATCAACGCAAGGTATTTAAAGAAGTATATACTATTTATATTATGAAAAAGATTAAGGCGAAAATTGATATATCAAATTTGACTGGTGAACAATATAAAAAATGTGTTTCACTTGCGTTTAAAAAATTTATAGAACCGATGATGTATCTTTCTCATAATAGAGATTATATTATTAAATTTAAAGAGGTTTTAGAATTATGAAAAAGATTAAGGCGAAAAAAGGGGAAGGAAATCCATATATGGTTAAAATCCTAAAATTTAGGTATATTAAGGCATTTTTATTCTTGGTCGGAGCTTCCGTGTATGAATATTTGATGCTCGGTGGACACTTTGGATGGGCATTGATACCTTTATGTTTCATTTTCTGGCTTTATGTTAGAGAGATTTTTTTACCGAGAGCTTTCGAGATAACTTCTATGGGTGGTAAACAATGAAGGTCAAAGAGCTAATACAAAAATTGGAAAAAATGAATCCCGAATCAAAGGTTGGAATGCCAAACTCTTTCGGCAGAATAGACCGTGAACTAGATGTTTTTGAGAATAATGGATGGTACAGTATAGGTAGACATCCAAAGGATGTATTATTATGTTAAATTACGCTTCTATGGGTGGTGCTAAATGATGGTAAAAGAAGGGCGTGAGTTTGTACCTATTAGCAGTTGCCCAAAATGCGGTCTTACAAATAAGGACATTCCAGAGAATGATATATTTAGC
>CAZZGN010000023.1:4375-12432 GCA_964654165.1 uncultured Methanosarcinales archaeon
TTGCCCAAAATGCGGTCTTACAAATAAGGACATTCCAGAGAATGATATATTTAGCTTATGTCAATGTAAAAAGGTTACAATAACTTTTGACGGAGCCAGGTATTCTGGAAAAACCTATTTCGCAAAAAAGATACAAGATTTTTTAAACTCTGAGGGATTTGATACAGAATATATTCCACCCGAAATGAAAAAAGAAGAAATGTTGATTGTTATAAATAAATTTGATTATAAAAGTGGGGCTGAATGATGGAATTGAAAACTTTGAAGGATATTGATTTGGTTTGTGATAATTGTGCAAGATGGGATATTGATACATCTGGATTAAAACGGGAAGCAATCAAATGGATTAAACTGATGAAATCTAATGATTTTTATGAACATCCGGACATTAATAATTGGTTATTTTCTGACCCAACAGACATACACGCATTTCTTACATATTTCTTCAACATTACCGAGGAGGACTTAAAATGATGGGAAACTGCATGACATTAAGCGATGAGATATTTTTATACGGAGTAGGCACTCCGGGCATAAGAGCATCAGACGTCAAAGCCTTCATCAAGGAGATAAAGGAAGAGCACGAACAATGGAGGCGAGACTTAGAAAACAACTTAATAACTGAACGGTTTAGTATTAGAGTAGATAAACTTGCGGGAGATAAATTAATATGACATTAAGCGATGAAATAGAGGAAGCGAAATCGAACACGAGCGGAAATCCAGATTATGATGTTATAACGGTTGGAAACGTCAAAAATTTTATCAAAGAGCTTAAAGAATCTACTAGTGATATTCATTGTGGTAGTGGATGCTGTTTTGCTGGTACTGAAATGAGAGATATTATTGATAAATTTTCTGGAGATAAATTTATATAATGGCAAAGACAAAAAGAACACATCATCGAAAATTTAGAATGGTGATAGAATACGATTTTGAGAAAAAAGAATTAAGGTATGATGTAGGGGAAGAGGAATGGCTTATCCCTCAAATTTTGGGAATAATAACTGAAATTCAACAAGGTTTTTTACAAAAATGGTATGATGGGGAGAAAGCTTTAAGAAGAAAAATATATGAAGAAACAAACACAAGGGAGGAAAATAAAAATGGAAGAAAATAATAATACACAGACAACGACAATCGGGGATGATATTAAAGCATTCAATGATGGAATTGATTCAATGGTTGAAAGGTTACACGACTGGAAATTGCAGATGACTAACCTACAGGACGATTTTGTACAAAAATTGGCAACTAAAACAGCGGGGTTGAAAATTAAATGATGGTAATCAAAACGACAAAAGTAAATATAGGAATTGCCATTTCAAGAAATTATGACAAAGTGAGCTTGGAAATTTTGGATGAGCCGATAATACACGATACGGAATCTGAATTCACTGCAAAAATTAGACAAAAGTTTGAAGTGTTGAAAGGAGAAGTTGAATTGCAATTCACGAAACTTACAAAATAAAATGGAAAAAATAATAACAGCAGTACAAAGTTTGAGGGAAGGCAAGAAGATTTGTAAACCATGCTGGAAATCTGTAGGAGATGTAAGGGTAATTCAAACGAAACCAATAGGATTAGAATTCCCAAAATCTGAACCTAAGGAAAAAGAGAAGTTTGACATAAATGAAATAATTCAATCGGTAAACACAGATACATTAATCAGAGAACTTAACCGGAGAGCATCAAAATGGTAGGAGCAGAAGAAGAAATAACGCAACTCCAGTTAGAAAATCGGGATTTGGATAATAGATTGAGCAAAATTGAGAGGAATTTCGGATGTCCAGATTGTGGCTCGTTCAAAATGCTGAAAGGTGATGGTGAAGTTCAATGTATTCACTGTAATGGATTTTTTATTGATAAGGGGGGTGGATAATGGAAGAAGAAAAAATTAAGGAAAATATTGACAGCATTGAATGTGGAAGCCCAACAAAAGAAGGAAAGCTTAAAGTCTATTTCAATTCTGACGATGTTGAGGGCGCAAAGAAGAAGGTTGACAATGCTAAGTTGATTAGGGATTATGCTATGGCGAATGTGGCGGTGAACATATGAAAATACCTCCAGTAACCGTTGGCGAAATACTAAAACTAGGAGTGACACGCTTCGGAAAAAATGGTGACCCTCTAATGTTCCATAAAGATTTCGCCATATTCTTACAAAACACTGGGAAGGGTGGCGTTGAGTTGAACCAGCTGGTCGAGGTTAAAGTTACTAAAGTTCTACCTAAATGTGCTTTTGCAGAGAAGGTTAAAAAATGAATGAAAAAGAATTTGTTTTAAAACACGCCAATAAAGAAATGATAAATCTTTTTGTTGAGAAGATTGGTGAATTACAAAATATTTTGGGAAAGGGTAGTTATAATACAAAATGCCAAAATTGTAACCAATGGATTGAAAATGAATTAAAGTCATTGAAGTTTCTTGATATTTTAAAGGCAGAAGTTAAATATCACGACGCAGAATTAGTAAATGACGACGGAGGTAAGAAATGAAGTTAGATAATGTAAAACCAACAAAATATGATAACCTTTATACACGAGAAGAAGCAATAAAGTTTTTATGTGATAATATTAATTTATCAAAAGTGAAAATTGTTTGGGACTGCACAAGTGGAACGAATAATATATCAAACTATTTGAATAAAATAGGGATTACCGTTATATCAACAGATATTATACAAGGAGTAGATTTTTTAGGAAGTGATTATAAATGTGATGTTATAATAACTAATCCACCATATTCATTAAAAAATGTATTTTTAAAAAGAGCATTTGAATTAGGGAAACCATTTGCTATGTTACTTCCATTAACAACACTAGAAAGCTCCGTAAGAAATGATTTGTTTAGGAATAAAAATATTCAAGTATTAATTCCTAATAAAAGATTTGATTTTACTGGAAAAAAGAACTGTTGGTTTGCTACTGCATGGTTTTGTTGGAAAATGAAATTACCAAAGCAATTAAACTTTAGGAAGGTACACAACGTATCTGTAGCGAAAGGGGAAACGGAGGATGAGGCAAAGAATGGCGGGTAAAGAAAAAGAAAGAGAAAATATGGGGAATAGAATAATTAATTATTGTAAAAAACATAATGTTCTAGGAAATCGTAATTATAAATGTGGTAATTATTTAGTAAGTTTTGAAATTAAAGACGCAATCTCTGAGGTTTCAGCACCATGAGAAAACTAACAAATGTAATTTATGGAAATTCAAGACGAATGACGGAGGAACAGAAAGATGAATTGCTTATTCCAGAGGATTATTATGGATTAGTTGCTATTGAAACATGGAATGTAAATGGTAAACTGAAAATAAAAGGTGTATGTGTAGCTGGTGGTGTATATAGTTATCTCTTAGGGTTAGGTAAATTTAAAGATGAAGCAACATTCGTAAAACAGGAGAAAGACGATGAATAGAAAAACAGGAGTAGCAATTTTTCTAGCAATTTTTATAGAACTACCAATATGGATTTATTTACAATTTTGGGTATTGTCACAACTTAATCCAGATAGATTAATATGGTTTTTATTCTGGGTTTATGTTCCAACATTATTTATGACTTCTATTTTAGGAAAATTAATGTTGGGTGATAAAGATGATTAAGTTCGTAAACTGCGTGAATTCAGAAGTGGAGACGGAACAATGACATTAAGCGACTATATCTGTTTTAGTAGCAGAACGGCTGTTGATGAATCGGAACATCCTGATTGGGGATTCGTTGATGTTGGAGATATAAAAAAGTCTATTATAAAAATAAATGATATAATAACAAAGGGATGTTTGGGGACATCAGCTAATTGTTATTTAATTAAAAAAGAAGTCGCAAAAGAATTTGGCGACGCTTTGTTAGTAAATGACGAGGTGAAGGGATGATGAAATTTAGTGATATTCTTGAGGACATTGTTAGTGGTGTAATTATAATGATGATGTTTGTATTTGTTGCTATAGTTTTCTTTATTGATAAATTTGTTCCAGAAAAAAAACGAGACGGATTAGTAGTATCAGGCGAAGAGGTGAAAGATGAGCAAAGTAACTGAAGAGGCAATAAATGGATGAACCCTTCTTTTTTGTCGAAGATTTTATCATGTCGATAGAAGATATGGAACGGATGTGGGGGAGCAGTAGAAAACTCAGAAGTGATAACGAAACAATTAAATAGTTTATAGATTTAAAAAAATATACAATCAAAAGGAGTTGATTGGAAAGGAGGATTGAAGATGGAAGAAAATGAAGTGTTAATAATTTATTTGGATGATGACGGAACGATTAAGAAAAAGGATGTTACCATTATCGAAAAGACTGTATCTTATGTTGAATTCCTGTAT
Organism: uncultured Methanosarcinales archaeon; assembly: GCA_964654165.1. Taxonomy (GTDB): domain Archaea; phylum Nanobdellota; class Nanobdellia; order Woesearchaeales; family CAZZGN01; genus CAZZGN01. The sequence goes on from CAZZGN010000023.1 coordinate 8,704, forward strand.
CGTGGGAAACTCACAACAATAGGATGGCACAGAATTCTAAAGATTAAAGAGGATTATGATGGGCGATAAGCCTCAACCTTTTGTTCGGACAGGGATTTTGGAGAAAGTTCGAGAAAAGTTTGAAAATATGATATTTTGGACGAAGATGGAGGGGACTATTGCCCTAATTTGTTCAGAAATGCCTAATCCTACCACAATACTGAATAAAAAGAAGTTCCTTGAACAAATGAGCGTACTGAAATCGTATTTAATTGAAAAAGGGGTAGAAGAAAAGTCCTTAAAATTCTTAGATAAAGAAATGGCGTTACACGAAGAAACAAAAATCGTTAGCCTATACCACGAAAGGAATGATGAATTATCGCAAGACTTGATTGACGCATACTCTCGAATTGCCCCTGGAACTGAGGGCATAATCTCGATAGACAGTGGATTAAATTATTCGCAACTTGCTAGGCTCACCGATGGTGTGTATCAAAAAACTAAATTGATAAAATTCTTCATAAGCAATGAAAAGGTTATTCGTGGTAAAGTCATAGCAGAAATATATGCCCACCCTCAAAGCATTTTGATGGCTACACTTGTTCAAAGCAAAAAGAAGGATAAGGAAACTGGAGAACCCAATTACAAAAAAGTCATAATCTTTGGTGAAAGAATTTCTAAATTGGAACAAATAATCTTGAAGGAGATACACCTTTCACAATATGTCTATCGTTTCATCTCTGAGGACAATAAAGACTATGTGATTTTCACACAGGAACAGGTGAAGATTGGTGATTACATCTTGACAGGAGTAGAAACTGAATGTTCAGATTTTCGGGCATTAACAGAATCAGCGAAACTTCCAACAAAACTCCCATATTTCTTTGTCCAAAAAATGCAAAATCGTATCGTTCAATACAAAAGTAAAGAAGAATTCAGTGAAAAGCTTAAATCTTTGGACATAAAGCCAGAAGTGTTCATGGAATATCCTTTCTGTGCCGAGATGGAAGGCGGTCCAAGAAAACTATTACACCCAACATGGTATAAATGGTTGATTTGGGCCTGGGTAACTCATCAGCCGAAAGGTTCTTTCAACAGATACCCACTACACATTATACAATGCGCTCCCCCAAATTCTGGTAAAAGTTTACAATTAAATGCTCTACACAGTAGAAGTAACGAAGCATCGAGCATCTTCTCTGGGTCAAGTTCAACATTGAAGAGCTTGATACCATCCTTCCGTCATAATCCAGCAAAGTTAGGTTATTTAGCCGAAAGCAACAGATTCTCGTATTGTGATGAGTTCCTCCGTTGTATTATGAACAATTATACTGACAACGATAAAGCTGGAAGCCGTGATGAAGGTGTAGGGAAAATGAATGATTTATTGGAACACCAGAAAAGGCAAGCCGGGTCTGGGAACTCGAGCGTTAATGTTAACATGACGTCAAGGATATTCGCCACCACAAACCCTCTCAAGGGGACATCAAATATTGAATCAATGTTGAAATCGTTGGACCACAGTTTCCTCACCAGATGGTTAATATATTATCAAACCGAAAGCCATCACAAGTTAGTTTTGGATAGTGACGATTCTCTCCTTAAACCCATTGAATACAAAATTTCCAATCACGACTGGGTAAGCATTATTGATTATTTACACAACTTTTCTGCAAAATATGATATGGTAAGAGTGATGGGGATATACAATAAATATATCGGAATTTTCAGTGAATCCGTGAACGCACATTACATTTCAAGACATAAACATCATATTGAGTGTTTAATTGATGGAATAATAAAATCACGATGTTTAATTAATAATGATATGTCTTTTGAAGGGATTGACGAAGATTATGAAAATTTGGAGCAAGTTTGGAGCAGTATCCTTGAAGCGTGGATGACCCAAGATATGATTAAGAACATGGACACAACAAAGAAAATATTTTTCATGCCTGAGGATTGTCAATTTTTGTATAAGAAGATTTACGATTGTGGGCAACCCCTCGAATATCAAGTCATAGTTGACATGGTGAAAGATGATTTGAACGGTCAAAAGTTCTTGGATGCGTATTATTTATTGAAAAGTTCAAACCTAATTTTACAACTTTTCGGTAAAATCCAAACATACGATTATGCTAAAGCTAAATATGAAGAAGACGAGAAAGTTGCTGGACAGAGGGAATTATAGATGAGTTTCTATGCAAACCCTGCCCAAAATCATAAACAATGGGATTATATCACTGGTAACAACAAAATGTCGATAATGACTAGCAGATATTATTATTTGCAAGAGATTAATAACGAAAATCCAATAAAAATCTCTGTACGTGACCCAGAAAGTAACCAGTGGACAAAATGGAAGAAATTCCCGGGAGATTTAAGAGAAATCGTTTACAATAAGTATATGGGACAGAAATGTCAATTAAGTGTACCTTTGGACGTCCACAGAAGTATGCTCCCGAATGAAATAGTGATAGAATCAGATTATCCAACGTATCAACAAAACTTCGAAGCAGCACAAATGGCTGGAAGGATATTCGAGAATAAAGGATTTTCTCCCCTGTATTATTATTCTGGCAACAAATCTATACATATCCACATTTTCTTTAACTGGAAATCTTTGTATATACTCGCTCCAAAACTTAAAAAAAAATTATATGACATTTACAGGGAGAACATTCCAAAATTTAAGACAGAATTTATTGAATGGTTGAGGGCTAGGATGATTTCGTGTTGGGACACTAACGTGAAGGAGTTCGATAAAGACATGATTAAGGCGACACACTTGATTAGATGTGAATTGAGCAAAAATAAACAAGGTTACAAAACTTTTATAGGATATTCTTACAAAGATTTAAGTTTTATACCTTATATATGCAATGAGGACAACAAAATTTATCCAGAATTAGGTGAACAACGGTTATCTTCTCCTCCTAATATCATGGAAATACTTGAAGAGTTCGCTGAGGATACAGAGAAAAAGATTATATTAAAGAAAGCTAAAAGACGTAGTAAACGGAACGATTTCCCCTTATTATCTGATACTCCTGGACATCTCAGAGGATGTGTTAGAGCCATCCTGAGCAACGATTTTTTTGATGCTAAAGAAGGTTCAAAGCGTGGACTATTTATCCTAATAAGCGAGACCAGGCGTTGTATGGACACGTTCTCGGCAAGGATTGTGGTAAATGATTGGAATTCAAGGCTAGACAAACCGTTCCCACAGAAAGAGATTGATGTTCGATTTTCTAACAAATTATATACTCTGCCATGCACATATATACATTCATTCTTGGAAGAGGTTGGCATCACGCTACCAATAAAGTGCTAATATCTGCTAATGAGATTACAATTAGCACATTTGCATGAGCAAAATAAAAAATCGCACACTTATCAAAATAAAAATAATTATTATATAGTTATTAGTATTTTAATAAGTATGGGTCTATAACTATTAGGTTATTTTTTCTGTGCCACAGAAGTGTTAACGCAAGCTTTATTAACTAGTATATACTTCCCTAGTTAACTAAATTAAAACAGCTTTAAAACGTCCGTAGAGACAAAAATAGCTTAGGAAAAAAAACAAATGAAATTTGAAACAAGCGATAAAGGTTCTTCGTATAGTGTGAAACCACATGTAGAAAAAGGTTATTATCCTGCAAAACTTCTAAAAGTTGATGAGTTTAAAGAAAGAAGCGGTGCCCCAAAAGTAGGGAAGTATGGGCAACAGTTAATCTTTGAATTCGC
>CAZZGN010000024.1:0-12184 GCA_964654165.1 uncultured Methanosarcinales archaeon
AGCTTTTTTGCGACATCTATCTGTTCGTGAAAATTAAGTAGTACTGAACGCATATCTGCTTTGTCTAAAGTGTAATCAAACTCCATTAGTTTCACCTTTGTTATCCTCTAACATTACTTAGTTTATATAAATCTTGTGAATACTATGTGGAAACATTTAAATAACCATATAAAGTTCTCTTTTTGGGGAAAATGATTCTGAAATCACTGCATTTGGGAAATATAAGATCTTATATTGATGAAAAAGTAATATTTCCAGATGGATCTATTATGCTTAGTGGAGATATAGGCAGTGGTAAGTCAAGCATACTGCTTGCAGTTGAATTTGCTTTGTTTGGTATAAAAAGAGGAGAATTTTCGGGCAGTTCTTTATTGAGGAATGGAGAGAAAGAAGGATTTGTTGAACTTAATCTTGAAATTGAAGGAAAAAATATAGTGGTAAAAAGAACATTAAAAAGAGGAAATGATTCTATAAAACAAGAAGCGGGTTATATTGTTATTAATGATAAAAAATTTGAATTAACACCTGTTGAATTAAAATATAAAGTTTTTGAGTTATTGGGTTATCCTGTTAATTTAGTGTCAAAGTCCAAAGATTCTATATTTCGTTTTACAGTTTATACTCCCCAGGAAGAGATGAAGCATATATTGATGGAAAGTGCTGATATTCGTTTAGATACTTTAAGAAGAATTTTTCATATCGATCGCTATAAGAAAATTAAGGAAAATTGTGTATTGTATGTTAGAGAGATAAAAAGCAAGATGAGAGAATATGCGATGTATGTTTCAGATATTGAAGAGAAAAAGAAGGAAGTTGCGGAAAAAGGAGAGGAAGTTGAAAAACTGAAAAAAGAAATTACACCAAAAAAAGAAGAACTTGAGAAACTTAATTTTGAAGTAAAAAAAAGTGAAGAAGCTCTTCTTAAGAAAGAAGATGAAGGGAAAAATTTTATGGAATGTAAGAAGGAACTTGAAATTTTGGAAAATAAACGTTCAGAAAAAATAAAGCTGATACAGATGTTTAATTCTAAACTTCAATCAACAACACTTCCAGAGAATATTAAGGAAAAGAAAAAATTAATTGAAAGTTTGTTAGATTCTGTTTCGGACAAAGACGAAGTAATGGGCAAGATTGATAAATTTGAGTCAGAAAAAGAAAACTTATTGGGAAAGGGACATGAATGTAAGGTAAATATAAGGAATAACGAAGAGACAAAAAATAAGATATCTTCTTTGGATACTTGCCCAGTTTGTCTGCAGGAAGTTGATGACAACCATAAAAAATCCATATTGGATAAATCAAATAAAATCATTTCTGAGAACAAAGAAGATGAGGAAAAAGTCCAGAAAAAACTTGTGGAAATGAAAAATGAACTTGATACACTAAAGAAAAATCTAGAATCTATGAGAGAAAATGAAAAGAAGATAATATTAATCAGGAAAGAAATAGAATCTTTTGAAGAAAAGAAAAAAGAAATTGATGTAATGGAAAAAGAAATTAAAAACGGAAAAATAGAAGTTGGAGAGATAAACAGGAAAAAAATTGAATTAAATAGCAAATTAAACGGTTTTGAAAACTTCGAGAGCGAATTTAATTTTCTTAAAGAGAAAAATACTTCTTTAAAAAATGAAGAAAAAAATAAGGAGATAGAAATAGTTTCGTTGGAAAAAGAGAGGGAAGGAATTGAAAAACTGATAGTGTCAATAAATGAAGATGTCGAGAAAAGGGAAAAAATAAGAAAGAAAATAACAAAGATTGGCAACTATCAAAATTGGCTGGAAGAAAATTTCTCAAAAATAGTTTCCCTAATTGAAAAAAATGTGATGATTAAGATATACAGGGAATTTAATGAATTGTTCCAGAGATGGTTTGACTCTTTAATAGAAGATGAAAATTTAACTGCAAGATTAGACGAGAATTTTACCCCAGTTGTTACACAAAGTGGTTATGACATTGATTTCGCTGATTTAAGTGGAGGGGAAAGGCAGTCAGTAGCTTTAGCTTATAGGCTTGCTTTGAATAAGGTTCTGAATGAACTGATACAAGACATCAAAACAAAAGATATCATCATATTAGATGAACCAACAGATGGTTTTTCTTCTGAGCAATTAGATAGAATAAGAGATGTATTAGAGGAATTAACAATTAAACAGGTTATTATTGTAAGCCATGAAGCAAAGATCGAAAGTTTTGTTGATAATGTTGTAAGAATAGAAAAAAGAGAAAGTGTCAGCCGAATAATCTCTTAACAATATCCAAAGTATAAAGTATGGTTGCATAAGTTTGCTCTTTCGACGTCTTGAAAAGGTCTTGTTTCTTATGGACCGAATGAATTCTAATTTTATTTATGAGATGAATCTGTTCGTTTATGCCAGGATCAAATAAGACTTTTTTTTCGTATAGTTTTGCAACTAATTTACCCAAACCTATTCCTGGATTAGTTTCGAGAATGTCTTTTTTTGTTGTTTCATAATATTTTCTGTGAAGGGCTATTTCTAAGATTCTTCCACATAATATAATTGAACTTCTATATAATCCATGTTCAAAACAATTTCTTAATTCATTAAGATCAGCGATCACTTCGTCTTTTATTACAGGTGGAAGGTTCAAAGTTCTTGGCAGAGGATAAGAAGTTTTTTCAACTACGGGTTCTGAAAGATTTAAACTTAATTTTTCAATATTATTCAATATAGATTTCATTTTTGAGAAGTTATTATTTGAAAAAGCATCTTCTAATTCATATACATTGTTTAAAATGCTTAAAATAATTGAGCGATTTTTTAATGAAGCAATTTTCCAAGCATCATCTATAAGTTTTTTTACAGAAGCTTCAGTCGAATTTAGTTGGTAATTTTCCTGTCTTTTTGAGAAGATAAGTGAATCTTTTTTCCTCGCTGAAGGAGATATTTTCCTCTTCTCAATCCCTACAATATCAGATTTCAGAGTTTCAATACTCTTCTTCAGTTGTGTGAGAATTGACATATTTTTGAAGTGTATTCTGTTCTTAATAAACTTATCGAATAAATGCCAGCCAGAAATTTCTTGCTACAATTGTGAAAATAAAAGCTATTAAGAAGCTTGGTACAAATGGTATGCCTTCTTTCACCAAAATTTTGTTTATCTTTAGTTCCTTTAATCTGTTGATTGCTTCTTTGCTTATACCAAGATCTTTTGGACCGCAGATATATTTTCCTTTTACAACAACATCATTTACTATCCAGTCTCCTTCTGTTAATTTATTGATGCTTATTTCTTTATACATAATTACATGTTCTATTGATTTTATGAAGTTCCAGAGGTAATAACTAAAGAAGGATATAAATACCAAAGATAGGGTGGCTGTCCAGACTAAATAAGAATTTAAAACAACAGCAATAATTATCAAAGTTCCTGAAAAAAACAACAAATAATTTCTTAATTTTCTTCTTGAGTGTAATCTTTCTCCTAACCCTTTTGAAACTTTTTTTCCATGTTTGATAGACAAACCTATGCTCCATAATATACCATAAACTGCCCCGAATAACAAAGTATTTATGAAAAAGTCTGCTAAAAAAGGTAAACCTGAGAAGGTGAACTGCAATCCAATTAATGCACCTAAACCCATTAGCATCTTACTGTCACCGCCACCCCACTGTCCTGCGTAATACATGATATAAGCAATGCCTACAAAAGCTAAATAACCTGCAATACTCTGTAAAGCTATTATCCACTGATTGAATATTATTGCGTAAAGAATGTTAATAGTAATTCCTAATGCTAAAAGAGAATAGTTTGAATAATCCATGACTTCCCTAGTCTTCAAATCTTCTATAGAACCTATTATGAGATAAAACAAGGCAACAACAATTATCATTATGTTAAGGGTATTGAAAATCATAATGAAATCCACATCAAGATATTATTTAAGCTTTTTGATTATAAAAGTTTTAAAATCTGCTCTTTTCCGATTTCCAGAATGAAATTTGCTAGTTTTGGTCCTTTCTCTTTGCCTATAATTGCACTATAGCATAAAGCGAAGAAATCTTTCATTTCTATATTGAGTTTTGTGGGTATGTCAAATATTGCCTTGCTAAGTCGTTCTTCATCTTCATTTTTTTCGATTGCTTCTTTTAAAGACGCGATTGCTTTTGTTTGGGTTTCATCCAAAGATGATAAAAATTTATTATCCTTTTCTTTTTTTACACTGAATTTAAATTGTTCGTCTGCAAAATTTTCCAGCCAGTTTTTTACACACGTTATTCTTGTTTTTAATTTGTTGTCTCTTCTATTAAAAAATTGAAGAGTAGCTTCAACATCCATACTTTTTATTTGTAATATTGTTGTAATATGTCTAAAACTTATTTGAGATAACATCTTCTTTGGTATTTTCTTTAAATCTTCATCTACTTGAGAAAATTCGTAGATAAGCTTCTGTTTTGCCTTCTCTTTTTCACTGGCTTCTTTACCATAATATATGCGTTCACATTTGTCATAGTCTTCGTGTATCTTTATAACATCTGCATCAAAGCTTATTGCAAATTCTGTGTTAGGTCGGGTACTTGCAAATAAATATCTGATAATTTCAGGTTCATAAATCTGAAGGCAGTCTTGTAATGTAACAACATCTCCAGATGAACTGCTTATCTTTCCACTACCTCCTTTAATTTGTATAAAGTCATACATGAAACCGTATGGGGCAGTAGTCTTCCAGACATTTTCCTGAATTTTTACACCTGATTCTCTAGAGCCCCCTTTAGTGAAATGGTCTTTTCCTGCAGGTTCGCAGTTAGTGTTTTCATAGTTCCATCTCATTGGCCAGTCAATTCTCCAAAGTAATTTTGTAATACCTTTTTTTCTGAAGTCAAATTCTTCTTTATGGCCGCACTCGCATTCATAATACAACGTGTAATTCTTTCTCCATTCCAATTTTGTTATTGTATCTTTTTGGCATGCATCACAAAATACAGAAACAGGCAACCAAGTTTCTTCTAAAGGTTCTTTTCTATATTCATCAAGGATGGATTTTATCTTTTCAGTGTTTTCAAGAGCAACTTTTATTTCGTCAGCATAATCACAATTCCTGTATTTTGTTGATTGATATATATACTTAGGAAAAATTCCAACCTTCGCAACAGAATTTTCAACATCTTTCATATGCTTCATTGCGTAGCTTTCATATTCTCCATAAGGATCGGGAATATCGACAATACATTTCCTTAAGTTGTTTTTTAACATCTCTTGGTTGGGCATGTTTTTTGGAACTTTTCTAAAAACATCGTTATCGTCCCATGAATGGATATACCTGACTTTCTTATCCATATATTTGAAAGCTCTTTTGATAAGGTCATTTGTGATTATTTCTCTAAAATTACCTATATGAATTGTTCCAGAAGGCGTGACCCCAGAAGCAACAGTGAATAGTTTTTGGTTGCCGTGCATAGCAACAGTGGCCTTTACAGCAGAAAATGCCCAATGCATTGTTGTGTAATCTTCCATATTTGAAGAGAGAATTTACTATGTTTATAAATTTTGTTCTTTGATATAATCTCTTAGGAGGGTATTGTTTCCTAAATATGAGGTATCCAACCATTTTTCATAGAATTCATTGCTTAAATTTTTTGCACCTTCTATACACAATTTTAGGTATGGATGAATTGGAAGTAAGGAATCGTTTAAAATTTCTTCACCAAAAAGTTTCTTTTTCCCTACAAAAATGTATGCTTCGTGTTCGTTGTTTTCATTATCTTTTACTTTTATTTTTTTTGTGTTGTAGCTTCTTTCCCTTAACTTTAAAAGTTCAAATTCATCATCATTTACTTCAAACATAATTGCGTTTAAGGAGTGGTTTTCATCTTGAAAGACATTGAATACGGTTCTGTGTATATTGTCAGCTTTATTCTTATAAAGTTCCATTCTCGACGGTATAAGGTTAAAAATTCTTTTGAATCCGTTGACTGTGACAATTTTTATTTTTCTCGGAGAAATTGTCTTGTATAATGAGCGTTCGTTTATGAAACATCCATAAGCTATTACATTTGGCATAATATTGATTTAATTCTTTTTGCTTAAATAGTTTGCGTTAACCACTGGACACTGGACATTGACGCGCGTAGAGTATTTAAATGAAAAATGCCCCTTATTTTTATGAAATTTGATACATCCGACATTAAATTAAGCAAAATGGACGTTGTTAGAGGTCTTATTTTACCATCTAAACTCAACGAAGAGCTTGCTGAAGATATAGGTTTTATGATTGGTGATGGACATATTGGTATTTACATAAGGTCCAAGAGATCTGCAGATTATGTCATAATGGGTTCAGGTCATGCGAGTGATGATAAAGAATACATATCCAAACATATAAGGGGGTTGAAAAGAAAGTTGTATGGATTACGCTTTCCTGTTTCATATCAAGGAAATACTAAATCAGAAATAAGATTGAAATTGAATTGCAAATCTTTACTTCATTTCTATAGAGATGTTATTGGGCTTCCAATGAACAAGAAAGAAGAAATAGGGATTCCAAAAATTATATGGAAAGATAAAAAATGCTTAGCTGCTTGTTTGAGAGGATTAGTTGATACTGATTTTGCTTTTTCAATCAAAAAAAGAAATTATCCTGTTTTGAAATTAGGAACTTCTAGTAAAAAATTAGTGGAAGATTGCAAAAAAGCGTTTGAAATGTTTGGAATTGAATCTAGTATTAAAACTGATGTCAAGGAATATGACAAGAGGACAAAAAAGTATTATATTGGAAATTATCTTTATATTAGTGGGCATGATAAGTTTAAAATGTATGTGGACCAAATAGGTTTTAGTAATGATAAAAACAAGAAAAAGTATAAAAAATGGGCCCACGGGGATTCGAACCCCGGACTGATCGATTAAGAGTCGATCGCTCTACCAGGCTGAGCCATGAGCCCATAATTTCTTAGAGGGTTTGTATTTATTTTAAAAGCTTTTCTATTAATAATTAACTTTGAAGGAGTAGGAAACATTTATATACTAAATAATTAAGGTCAGAACTATGTGGAAAAGAGATGAAATCGAGCAGAAGATACTTAGGGGAGTTGCTTTATCATTATGGATGATGATTTTGCTTGTTCTTACAATTGCGTATCTTCTAAAGGATTCCGTTATCGGTGGATTCAGAGAAGCGATAGTTCTAGCAACTTCAATAATGACACAAATTTATGTGATTGAACCAAGCTATGGTTTCATAATTTTTCTGTTGGCATTTGTAGGGAAAGTGCTCGTAATATACATTGTTTACATACTAATTTTGCTCTTCAATGAAGGGCTTTTCAGGCAATCTTTGGAGGAGGGGAGAATTATGCGTAATATAAAAAATCTTAAAAATCATTATATCATTTGCGGAGGAGGAAGAGTGGGTAGTAATGTTGCCCAGGATCTGTCAAAAGCAAAGAAAAAATTTGTGATATTAGATAAGGACGCTGAAATTATTGAATTTTTTAAGAAAAAGAAAATGCTTGCAATTCTTGGCGATTCTTTTGATTCAGAATTCTTGAAACAGGCAGGTATAGACAAGGCCAAGGTTCTTGTTTCGTGCCTTAACCACGATGGAGATAATATCTTACAGATAATTGTCTCGAAAAAGATGAACAAAAGTCTTAAGATTGTTTCAAGGGCAAGTCACGAAAAATTTGTCGCAAATTTAAAGAATGCAGGTGCAAATGAAATTATTGTTCCGGAAGTTATAGGCGGTAAGGAAATTGCACAGGCAGCGTTAAAATTTAAGTAAATATAGAACCAATAAGCAAAATAATTTTTTTTAGTAGACTGATTTTTTTGGTTTTTTCGGCGGTCTCTTTCTGTTCTTCTTCTGGTTCTTCAGTTTCTTCTTCAACCTCTGAACTTCCAAATAAAACCCCTCCATCATCGAGATTGTCTGTTATTAAATCCTCATTTTTTTCCGAAGGAAGCACTTTTATTATTTTTTTGTCTGATACATCTATTTTCTCGTTGAAAGGTGTGAAGTGTTCACACAAGACTTCAATTTGATAATATTTCTCAACTACTGCTTCTTCTCCTACAAATTCAAATTTAGATATCATAGTGGAGGATCCTGATTTAAGAGTTTCTACACTTTTTGTTGATATGTGTTGGGTGTTGTTATAAATCAGACATGTTATATTCATTATTTCTGTATTTTTGTTTGTATTTCTTAAATATACTATTACATCTTCTTTCATTCCTCGGTGGAGAGTTTCATTGATGAAGGATATTTCAGCGATTAATGGATTAAAATCAATGTCAAAATTAATAACGTCCGTAAATTCATATTTTACATTTGAGATATATACATCCAAAGCATAGGTGATTTTCGGATTCCCAGTTTTTGTTGCCTCTCCATAAATGTTAAATGATTCTGTTTCAAGAGAATCTATTGTTCCTGACCAAACATAACTTTCTTTTTCTTTTTTTAGTTTCCCGCTCCACACATCGTTAAGTTCATTAGGCATTTCTACTGCAAGTCTTGATACTCTTATATCATTATCTACCATGTTTTTGATTTTTATTTCAAGGCTGATGTTTTTCCCAAGTTCGATAGAATCATTTTGTAGGGATGCATTGATGGAAATCACTTCTATAGGAGATATTATTATTGGATCTATTATTTTTTCAAATTTCCGGTTATTATAAGCATATTCAAGAGTTGTTTCTAAACTGAATTTTCCGGTAGATTTTGGTTTGTATGTGTAATAAAGCTTCTTGTTTTCTCCGTCAGAGATGATACCCCTCCATACTAATAAATTGTCAATTATTGTAAATCCTGAAGACATTGAAACGACCTCAAATTCCGGAGGAAGTTTTTCTATATATCTTATGCTTTCAGCTACTTTGTTTCCAGAATTGGATAAAACAATATCGATTTTTTTCTTGTTATTAACTATTGGAGTTTCTGTTTGGATATCTCTTTCAAAAGTCAAAGTGGGGCGTTGTTCTTCTGTATCTATGAGAACTGCCGGCTTCCTTATAGTGTTAAATATACCCCCCTTTCCTTCTGTTAGATTATATTCTGTGTCGTTGAAACAAATTTCATATATACTATATTCAAGACAGGAAGGGATGTTAAGTATGTGTTTCTCTTCTTCAATATAAACAATAACAAGTTCCCATGTATAATCAATATCAAAATAGAATGAGAGATTGCTGCCTATATCATGTACTTCATATGGTTGAACCCAACTAAAACCCAAAGATGCAGGAGCACATAGGATTAACATCAACAACAATAAATAAACTGAAATCTTCATACCTTTCTTTTATTTTCAAATATATATATAAATATTGTGTTGTAATAAAGAAAATAAATTAACTTTCAGTGAACAAATGGTGCTTTTCTTCGCCACTGAGTTCTTTTATGATTCTTTTGATTATTGCCTGTTTAGGATTTGGCAGGAGCTTAACTCTTTTCTTGAGATCAGTAAATGATTCAAAAGGTGTTTCTCTTCTTTCTTCAATTATCTGCCACATATGTTTTTTTCCAAATCCAGGTAAAAGCTCAATCTGATGCATCCTTGTTGTCAGAGGTTTTGCTTCATTGAAGAAATGGACGAATTTTTCCTCGTTTTTATCTATTATGTCTTTTATGACGAAATTGAGTTCAGCGGAGGCTGTTTGTGTTAAGTTCTTCAAATTTAACCTTCCTTTTATATGGTGAATTTTATCTCTTTTACCCTCACCAATATAAATTTCTTCATAAGGCTGGAGAAAGATACCTTTTTTTGGGATGAGTTCAAGTAGTGTGAAATGAAAATTCCCTAAAGCTTGAGCTATTGGAAACTTTATTGCACCCGATTTCTCAAAAGGATAACCATTTGGAAGGAAATCGAGGATTACTGCTTTCTCTTCTTTAGGATATTGTAACACATAAACCCCCAAACTATCACTGTTAAAACTAGTATATAAATTTAACTGTCTAAATGAACTCAGAGACCACAGAAACTATCTTTTTTTGGTTTTCAGCACTTATTGTAATAGGGTATGCTTCTAATGTGATTTTCAAATCTTCTGGCTTTTTAGGAAGGATGTCTACAATCTTTTTGATGTGTATATCTTTCAATCTAGGTATGTCCAAACTTTCAATTTTTTCTTGAAGCTCCTGTGCTTTTTTTGCGTCGATACTGACGAATTGTTTGACATATTCATCTGTTTTATTTGCCCTAAAATTAAGCTCTTTATCCCTTCTCCTTATCTTTGAAAGCTCTGTTTTGAGTTCTACCATAGAAATTGGTTCTTCTTTGATAATGTCTGGAGTACTCATTTTTATGTCCTCTTTAGGTGAACTGGATGAACTATAAGCATCTTACCCTTATTTCCATCTTTTATGGCGATTTGGTAACAATCCCCTTTTTTGCTTTGTATGATGCCCACTTTACCGTGAAATCTTGGGAAATACATCCCTTTTTGTATAGCGGGTTCGGCGAGAAGTGAGATTTTATCACCTTTCTCAAATTTCTGAAAATAATTAGTAAGACTAATTTTACCTTTTTCTCTATTATCTTTTTTCAGCTTATCCCTTGTTTTTCTTCTGAATCCGCCAACTCTTTTAACCATTAATTTCACCTAATCAATAGTCGAGGTGATTAAGAGGTAATATTTAAAGGTTTAGATTTAGGAAAGAAATATAAAGACTTGGCGTGAACTGGTTATTATGAATTTTCAAGACTTGTTGAAGGTTGAAACCACTGATACATATTTAGACATGGCATTTAGAAAAGGAAAGGTTAAATTGGATTCTTTGAAAGGATCGTTAAAAAGAATAAAGCCAGTAGATAAGGCAAAAAGAATGTCTGTTGAAAGAATTAACACAATGTCTGGTTCTTTGCAAAAAAGTTTTTTTAAGATAATAAATTCGTTTCCCGATATTGACGGTTTGCCAGAGTTTTATCAGGAGCTTGTTAAAACACAGCTTGAATATGTGCAGTTGAAGAAATCACTTGGTGCTGTTGATTGGGCTTCGAGTAAGATTAAAGATTTTTCAAGAGTTTATTGTGGGAAGATAAGAGCTTCTACAGAAAAATCAACTATTGAGAAACATATAAAAGAATATTTTGGAAGAATATCTTCTATTGTTAAACGGATAGATAAAAATCTGAAGTATCTTGAAACTTCTAGAAAAACGATGAAGAATTTTCCTTCCGTGAAAACAAGTTTGCATACAATTGCTCTTTATGGTTTTCCAAATGTTGGAAAGACAACGGTTTTGTGTAAGTTAACGGGTGCTAAAGCTGAGATAAAAGCATATTCTTTTACGACTAAGAAAATAAATATTGGTTACTTGCAAACAACACATAAAAAAATACAAATCTTAGATACTCCTGGAACTCTAGCTAGATTAGATAAAATGAATGATATAGAATTACAAGCAGAGTTGGCTTTGAAATATTGTGCAGATGATATTGTTTTTGTTTTTGATGTTACTTATGATTATGAAAAGCAGATTTCGTTATTGGAAAGTTTGAAGAAAAAACATAAGAGAAAAATTACTACAGTTTATTTTAGTAAAGCCGATTTAACTGAGGAAAGACCTAAAATTAAAGGGATAGAAGATATAGAAGAATTGAAAAAATTAATTCTCAAGCATAACAATTGAACAACTACATGGCAATTTATTTTTTGCTCTTATCAAAGCGGTTTTAGCGGTTTGTATATTTGCTTTGTCTACATTAACAGACATTACAATTTCGCCTTCTTTGTATTGAGCTGCACAACCAATGACTTTTCCAAATGATTTTTTCATTCCCGTACTCATTCTGTCCGCTCCAGCACCTGAAGCTAAAGGATTTTCTCTTAGAAAGTGATGGGGATATTTTCTTATTTTCATTGAATATTCAGTTTTGCCAATCCCATTTTCTAATACCCTATTAGAACTTTGTCTTGCAGATTCTATTGCATTATGCCTTATTTGAATTGGTTCTTTTACATTTAAAGTTAACATATGGGAAAAACTCTTTTTTGGGTCACCCATATCAAATCTAACAATCTTGTGAGGAGGCGAAGCTCTAACATATGATTTAGCCCTATACTTCGATTTTCTTGTATATGGTCTTTCTACCGTTTTATATCCTGAAAATTTCCTTAATTTTACCATTTTAGAATAACCTCGTGGATTTGATGCTTATTTTTAAAGGTTTCTATTTCTTATTAGAAAGATTTATAAAGGTCAAGTCGAATAAGA
>CAZZGN010000025.1:0-11995 GCA_964654165.1 uncultured Methanosarcinales archaeon
AAAGAGTAGAAAGAAAATTAATCCAATTCTTTGATGAAAAAGAAAAAAAAGCCAGAAAAATTGACAAACTTTCTTCAGAAATTGTATTACTTGTTAAAGAATTCACACTTAGGGGTGGAAAAAGGATAAGAAGTGCACTAACGTATTATGGATATAGATGTTTTAGTTCTACAAAGCAAGAAGAAATCATAAAAGCTTCGATGGCATTTGAACTTCTCCAGAGTTTTCTTTTAATTCATGATGATATAATGGATAATGATGATACAAGAAGAAACGGACCCTCATTACACAAATCCTGTGAATCACTTCTACGAAAGAAATTTAAAAAAAATTTAAAACACACGGGAACATCACTTGCAATAATTGCAGGAGACATATGTTATGCATTCGCTAATGAAATTCTTTCTAGTCTTAAGTTAAAGGAATCGAGAAAAAACCAAGCAATAAAATATCTCAATCATATCGTCCATAAAGTTTGTTATGGGCAATCTCTTGATGTTCTGTCAAATTTCAGAAAAAATTTCAAAGAAAGTGATGCTAAAAAAATAAACATCTTAAAAACCTCAACTTATACTTTCGCAGGTCCACTTATTTTAGGAGGCATACTCGCAGGAACAGGGAAAAAAGAATTAAAGAAACTTGAATCCATTTCCATACCTTTAGGGGAGGCATTTCAAATTCAGGATGACATAATTGGGTTGTTTGGAACTGAAAAAGAGATTGGAAAGCCAATCGGTTCAGATATAAGAGAAGGTAAAAAAACATTATTGATTCTCGACGCAATTGCGAACACGAAAGATAAATTTTTAGAAAAAAAATTAGGAAAGAAAGTAACAAAAAAAGAATTAGAAATCATAAAAAAGAAAGTGGAAGAAAGCGGATCTATAAAAAAATATAAAATTGAAATTCATAATAAGATTTCAGAAGCTAAAAATATTATTATAAAAAGCAAGTTCAGAAGAGAAGGTAAGAATTTTCTTTTGAATTTCTGTAAAATTATGGAAAAGAGAAAATATTAACTATTCCCCAAACCTTCTTTGTCTCGTGGAATAATCTTCAATAGCCAGAACTAAATCTTCCTTTTCAAATTCCGGCCAGAATTTATCTACAAAATAAAACTCGGCATAACTGCTCTGCCAAAGTAAAAACCCTGAAATTCTTTTTTCACCGGAAGTTCTGATAATTAAATCTGGTTCACTATCCATGTAAAGATTCTTTGAAAATGATTCTTCATTTATTTCATCTAAATCAAGTTCTCCTTTCTTTATTTTCTCAGCAATTTTTCTTGTAGCATCAATTATTTCTGCCCTTCCACCATAAGCCATTGCAAAATTAACAATTTTATTATTATGATCTTTTGTTTTTTCAACTAGTTCGTTCATAACCTTTTGAATATTATCTGGAAACATCTTCAACCTGCCAATAAAATTAATACGAATACCTTCATCAGATAATCTTTCAGACTTAAGCATTCTGCTAAATTCTTTAAAAAAAAGATCCATAAGAAAATCAAATTCTTTTTTAGGTCTGTTAAAATTTTCAATAGAGAAGACATATAAAGTGAGTTCCTTAACCCCTAATTCCTTCGTCCAGTCAAAAAGTTTCTCAACTTTCTTAGCTCCCCATTCATGGCCTTTCCATGGTTTCAACATAAGTTTCTTCGAGAAACGTCTGTTTCCATCGAGTATAATTCCCAAGTGTTTAGGTACCCTCATATTAGACATATCCTACCGTAAAGAACAACTCATTTTTAAAAGTTTCCTTACAGAACTATTAATCTTTATTCTTCAAGTTCATTCAAACTTCCAACAACAATTATTGAACCGGATTCCCTATTTTTTTCAACTTTATCTGACAACTTCAACTCAACTATTTCCTGTTCTTTGAGCATGGCTTTGACTTCAGGGATACTCTTTCCTGTTAATGCCGCAAAATCCTCTAGATTCATTTAAATTTTTTATCTCAACTCTGTTAATATACTTTATTATTCTCCAAAATATATTGTACCAACTCCACATTATAAAAAATAATTATTAACTCTTGCAGAGTACTTGAAAACAAAACATTTATATACCAGCTGAGAAGGTTAAAAATAGAGGAAAATGATTAAACATTTAAGTAAATTTTTGGGTGGATTGTTCGGTAATTGGTTTAAGAAAAAGGGTGACATTAAATTAGGTTTGTATGGCCCTCCAAATGGTGGCAAGACAACTCTCGCAAATAAGATCTGTGTAGATTGGATTGGAGAGGAAATGGGTGCAGTCTCAAGCATCGCTCACGAAACTCGGGAAATCCAAATAAAAGAAGAAATAAAAATTAAATCTGGAAACAAAGAACTCACATTCAATCTTGTTGATACACCTGGAATTGCAACAAAAATAGATTTTGAAGATTTCATAAAAGCCGGAATTAAAGAAAAGGAAGCAAAACAAAGGGCAAAAGAAGGGACTAAAGGTATTATTGACTCAATAAAATGGTTGGATGATATGGATGCTGTTATTGTTGTTCTTGATTCAACATTGGATCCTTACTCTCAGGTCAATATAACGATTATTGGCAACCTACAGGCAAGAAACATCCCTGTATTGATTGCTGCAAACAAAGTTGATTTAAAAAAATCAGACATAAAAAAAGTGGAATCAGCATTCCCTCAATACCGTGTAGTGGGTATGTCTGCAAAGTATGGCAATAATATTGATAATTTTTACAAAGCATTATTCAAATTAGTTGATTGATATGGGTTTAACACTACAATTTGTACCACACTCTGAAATAGAAAATCTTAGTCCTTTGACCAGAATTCACAAGCTTCTTAAAATGGCAAAGGAAAACAAGATAGTTGTTCTTGAAGGTCGGTTAAAAAAGGAAGAAGAAGCTGAACTAATTCGTGTGACAATGGAAGAAATTGATGATGATTTTAAAGGTATTGAAATGAGTGTGATTTACCCAAAACCTACAGATGGTGGAATAATGGGAAAAGTTAAATCAAATCTCGCAAACATATTGCTTGGTGAGAGGGTAGGTTTAACTATCATTGGACCTGCAACCATCGTCAAAGAAATAAAACAAGATCCTAACAAAATCCAGTTGCTTACAAAAGAAGCAAGTAAAAAGAAGAGGAAAAAGAGATAAAATGCCCCACCAATGCGTTAGATGCAATAAGTTCTATGATGATGGTGCAAAGGAAATCCTTTCGGGCTGTTCGTGCGGATGTAAAATGTTCTTCTTCATCAAAAAAGAAAAACTCGAAGAGAGAAAAGAAGAACTACAATTAACAAAGAAAGAACAGAAACAAATAGAAAAAGATGTTTATGATCTTATTGGCAATGAGATTGACAAAGAAAAACCCGTTATATTGGATTTAGAATCAATCAAGATTGTAAAACCAGGCAAATATGAAATTGATTTAGTTTCTTTGTTTAAGAAAAAACCTTTAGTTTACAAGCTTGAAGAAGGAAAGTACGTAATTGATTTAGCAGAAAGTTTTAATGATTTATAATATTGTATCTCAATCTAATAAAAATATATGATTTTTATCCTGGTACTTGAAATATGTCGTTCATGCTCTGACCAAGTTGTGCCATGTCTAAATAAAGATCTGCAAACTTAGTATCCATCTCAGTTTTAGTATCGTTATTCGCTAATTCAATGTTAAGCAAGAGCTCATCAGTCTTGTCCATCAAAAGATTAGTAAAGTCTTCGTTGAAAGTTTCATTTATCTCATCCAGGATAGCCATCCTCGTAGCATTTATTCTGTTAATCAGATCCCAGTATCTCTCTGCCTGCAGGACAGACATTTCAACTATGAAATTCAGAGCGGGAGATACATGGAATGAAGAGGATATCTTCAAAGTTTTAGGCTCGTCGTTGTCAAGATAATCACAGGTTATTGTTTCCTCATAAATGCCGTTTATTGTGGGCGTCATGAACTCGGCAAAGTAGTTGCCTGGCTGTGAAGATGCGATTAAGGGATAGTCCAGCAAAAAATGTGATTTGTCAGGATAAAGAACATTCGCAGTACAAATTGCATTTTCATGAGGTATACCCTCTCTGTCAGATACTCTAACTATCACTTGCCCATATTCCCCACTAATATATTCTGTACCTGAAACCATATTAATGTTCAGCTCTTCACCACCAGAGCGAAAGAGAAAATAAGATGTTATTCCAATTCCAACTAAAAAAAATATAACTATTATAATCATCAATCTACTTCTGCGTATACTCCGAAAAGGAGTGTTTTTTTTGGTGTACATAATACTTTTCTAAACATTAGATGTTTGATGTGTAAGTAATAAAAATAAAAAAAATAAAAAATCAAACAATTCTATGCAATCGATTGGATGTACACTCTGTCTACCTGGTCTTCTCTAATTTCATGCACAGTCGCATTGATATCTTCTGTTTGGTCTCTTATAATCCCTAATTCAGAAAGAATCGTATCAATGTTTGTTGCTATGCTTCCACTCAAGAGAGTCCACGTGCTTACTGTTGTTGAATTCAGTTCATCAAAATAAGCAGTCTGTTCTGACCTAAGGGTGTCCAGAGTTATCTGTAACGTCTCTATTTCTGTACAGAGATCAGAGTTCTCAGTTAGGGCACTTCCACACATAGCCTGTAATTGATCTATATCTGAATCAACTGTGTCAAATCTTCCAAGTATTATTGCGTAGTCATCCTCATTCATTGCGTTTGTCACTAACCACTGAGTATCTGTATAGATGTCAGTTACGGTGCTGTTTATGTCCGACAGAAAGTTCTCCAAGTAAGATATTAATTCATTCTTAGCTGCTGTAACTGCGCCGTCTAGATTGGTTTCTGCAGTTGTCAACTGTGTCTGAATTGCAGACTGAGTTTCATCTATCTGCGTTGATATACTTATATTGACATCTGTCATCTTCGAGTCAAGACTTGCCTCTGCGTTCGTAAGTTGGGTTGACAAATCACTGTCCACAGTATTTATGAGATTTGTCAGCGTTGTTTCTGTTGCACTTATCTGCGAAATTATCTCTGCTTTTGCATCATTTATCGTTCCTGTTATACTAACATCTAAATCATTTATCAACGACGTAGTTGTTGCGTTGTTAGACGAAAGCTGTGTCTGCAACTCAGAGTTGACCTGATTGAGTAAGTCTGTCAGATTTGTTTCTGCAACATCCACTCTTGCGATAATTGCTGCTTCGGTGTCAGCTATATCCCCTCTTATTTCAACACTAACGTTTGTAAGATCGGTGTCAAGATGGGCTTCCACTGAATCTATTTGTGATGTTAAATCAAAGTCTATGATATTCAGAAGCGTCGTAAGGTTTGCTTTAGTTGTTGTCAGTTGTGTTGACAACTCTGCCTTTGCGTTCTCAACTGTTCCTGTAATAGACACGTTGGCCGAGTGCATATATGCATCTGCTGCTAAAACCTCACTGCTAACATTCTTTATGAAGTTCAATGCAGGGTTCACGTGGAATGATTGAGAAGTCTTTATCGACTTTCCTGCACCATACAAACAAATTACTTCTTGTTCATATGTTCCTTCTATTGTTGGAACCGTATCTGTCCTGTACCAGTTTCCTGAAACTGGGGACTCGCTCATTGCTCCATTCGAAACATAAGGTGACTTGTCTGGATAGTATATATTTGCAACACAACTATTTATGTCAAAGGGCGTTCCTTTGTAGTCAGTTATCCTAACGATAGTTGAAGCAACTTCATCTTCGCCCACACCACTAGAACTCCAATACTCTGTATGCGAAACCCATAGCACTTCAGGCTCCTTAGTAACTTTCTGTCCGTTCGTATAGGCTGATATCAATATAGAACCTAAAACAACCAACAGAACTATGCTAGTTGCCATCAAAATCATTTTTTTCTTCATACCTTCCACCTCATTGTTTTTTCTCCATTATTTTCTCTAGTACCATAAAAGATTTTATAATACTATTCTACTAAAAAGTATATTAATATTAATAAACATGACGTTGATATAATAAACCGTTTACAGGTATTTAGTTGACTAAATCCTTAACTATTCTGAAATAGTAACCTTTATTAAGAGGGTTTCACCAATAAAAAAGATGGTTTTAACAAAGACAGAGAAACGATTCATAAAAACACTTCTTGAAACCAAAGAAACAAACTTTAGTATTGTTGCTAAAAACTTAAAGATAACAAAACAGGCAGTAAGCAAGATAAAGAAGAAGCTAGAAGAAAAGGACATCCTCAAAAGTTGGAGTGTAAATATAGATGTCAATAAGATTGGCATAACTATTTATTCAGTCATCCAACTAGGTATTTTAAACAATACAAGCCTGAACAGCTTAATAGAATACCTCAAAGAGAGAAAAGAAGTGATACAACTCATGGAATCAACATTACCAAACACAAAAATTATAATGATGTGTGGTTTCAAACAATTAAAAGATATTGATAACATAATATACGATCTAAAAAGAGAATACTCGGACATTATTGGGCACATATCAGTGCAGCTTGTACACCCAAAGAAGATACACAAAGATACACGTGATGACTTAGTACTTCATTCTATTTCTGAAAAAATAGTATATCCGGAAAGGGCTATTGAAGAGCATATCTTTGAGTAAAGAAAGATATAAAGCTTAATTTCATTTATCCGCAACTATTTCAACTATATCTCCATCTTTTAGAACATGTTCTTTCCCAACAGTTCTTTTTGTCTTCACATCAATCGCTCGAATAAATTTATTTCCAAAATCTGTATGTAATCTAAAAGCGAAATCGATAGCAGTCGAACCTTTTTTCATTAAGAAACAATCAGGAATAACATTTCCATCGCTGTCCTCTAACTTACTAACTCCTCCTGGATAAATTGCAATATTATTTAAAACTTCAAAAACTGCTGTATTTAGTAAACTTTGTACACCAGTTGAACCAAATTTTTCAAGCATATTATTTTTAATAAAATCCAAAGCATTTTTTTGTTTATCAGTTAATTTCACTTCATCTTTTATTTCAAAATCCTTTTCACCAGGAATATATTTAATCAAACCTACTTTGTCTGCTTCTTTCAAAGCAAGTTCAGATTCAGAAGAACATGCAACAAATGTATAACCAACAAATTCATTTTTCAACCTTTCAAAATTATCTGAAGCTCCAGGAACATCAACTTTGTTTGCAGCAATAATCATTGGCTTAGTTTTTTTTCTTAATTCAGAAGCCAAAGAAAATAATTGTTCTTCACTCCAAGCAATGGGTTTGCCTTCATCAAGATTAAATTTGGAGACTGATTCATTTACCATATCTTCATTCACCCCTAACCCTGACAACTGCTTTGCCAATGCTTTTTTTATATCTCTGTGCTCTTGCTGAACCGCTCTTGCAAATTTTTCCCATCCTCTCTTCAAGATATCTAAATACCAATAATCTAATTCTTTTTCAAGAAACTTAACATCATTTGCAGGATCATATGATAAGGCCGAAACAGGTTCTCCTTTTTCATTTGTACTGCCTGAAACATCAATCACATGAATCAACATATCTGCCTGATTTAAATCATTAAGAAATTGCGCTCCCATCCCTTCCCCTTTATGTGCATCTGGAACCAATCCTGCAACATCTATTAAATCTACAGGCACAAATCTCCAGCCATCCTTAACATAACCCATCCGTGGATTGGATTTTTTGCCAAAAGGAGTGGCCGGATCAGGGACTTTTACAAAGCCAACTGCGTGATTCGGTTTTATTGTTGTAAATGGATAATTAGCAATATCCACTTCAGCTAATGTAGCTGCTTTAAACAATGTGCTTTTCCCACAACTTGGTTTTCCCACAATTCCGATAAGCATACAGATAGAGATTTGTGGCTTCTTTAAATATCTTTTCCAGAAAGATTTATAAACCATGCAATATATAAAAACCGCATGGTCGAGGACCCCACAAAAAGAAAAACATTCAAGACAAAATTCTATTTTAGAGTGAAAAGTGTAGATGTATTCAACCTTCAAGCGATTTATAGAATGATGCACGAGTGGTTTGTTGAGGAAGAGTATTGTGAAGACGAAAATAAATTTCCTGAGGTTTATATGAGAGATAGAAATACACAAAAAAGAGGTAGAGAAATTCTTGTTTTCTGGAGATTTCACAAACACCCCTTTGGCATAAATTTTTACAACAGAACAATAGACCTACTCGTAAAGATGGTTGGCCTTAAAGAGGTTGAAGTTGTACAAGAAGGTAAGAAATTCAGATTTCAGGCAGGGACTTTCGAAGTTAAAGTTTGGGGGTATCTTGAATATGATGTTGAAATGAAATGGCGAAACCATTGGCTTCTGAAGCATTTTCTAGACATTTATGTGAATAGAGTAACCAATAGGGACATGGAAAGCCATAGAGAGGAACTCTTGGTAGAAATTGAATCATTACAGCAAGCAATTAAAGAATATATGAACCTTATGACACATGAACATAAACACTTCAATCTAAAAAATGTAACAATGCAAGAGAATCCTTACATGTGAGCATTTTAAGAAAATAAGTCCCTGGGTATTTTAGAATTTCTCACTGGACATTTCGGAAATATTTTATCTCGACAACCATTGGACACTGGACATATACACACGTAGCGTATTTAAGCTTCTCCGTTAATTTATGGTTTCCTCGAGGCAAAGCCATGAAACCAAAATTAACTCCGGAACTTGCAGAAGAAACAGGCATTCATGTTGGAGATGGAAGTATGAATGTTTACAAAAGAAACATGCATTATTACACAGTAGCCTGTCATAAAATTGATGATAGAGAATATATGGAGGAATTCATTCTTCCTTTGATAAAGAAATTATATGGAAAAACTCCAAAACCTAGATTTTGGTCACAAGGAACCTATGGATTTAGAATATGTAGTAAAGATATTATAAAATTTAAGAACGAAGTATTAGGTTTGCCACTAGGTAAAAAAATTGGTGTTTGTATCCCTAACCAAATATTAAAAGAAGAAAAATTAGTAAAATCCTTTCTAAGAGGATTTGTTGATACAGATGGTTGTATAACTTGTTTTATGGCGAACAAAAAAACAGTTTACCCAAGAATTCAAATGTCAAATATCTCAATTAAATTAATGAATCAAATATACCTTTGTTTAAAGAAAATGGGATTCAGAGTTTCAAAATGGAAGATTATATACAGAGAAGAATGGAACGATGCAGTGATAATATCAATAAACGGGTATGAGATGGTCAGAAAATGGAAAAAAGAGATAGGGTTCAGTAACCCGAAACATCTTAAAAAACTCGAGAAAATAGGCATATAAGAGTAAACTTTTTAAATAGTGTGCTTTTCTCTCCGAATATAGGCCTCCGTAGCATAGTAGCTATTGCGGCAGAGATTTCATCAAGAAATCGCCGAACCTTGTAAGCTGCAGGTCGTGAGTTCAAATCTCACCGGGGGCTCCATTTTTAATTGGAAAAATCTCTTTGTAAAAACACTAAACTTTATAAACCTCTAACTTTCCTCCAATAATATGATAAAATTAGCAAAAAAGAAGCTAACAAGCCTGTTTTTACCTGAAAGAAATGCAAAAAAACCTTTGAAAAGGTCTATGTCAGGTTATGAAACAGAACAATTCGTTCTTAAAGCGGATGGTTCTTTAGACCATTCAGATATATTATACAAAAAAGCTAAAGCTTCTGGCATTAATGCAGAAACTGAGTGTGCAAAAAGCATGATAGAATTAAGTTGTTTTCCGGCAAAGAGATTAAGAACAACTTCTCAATCAATGATAGACAATCACATTGAACTTCATAAAGTGGCTGAAAAAAATAATCTATTGCTTTTCCCATTTGGAACATATTTTGGAACAAACCAACCTATTTTTAGAAATAAAATTCATTATAATATGAAAAAGAAAATTCTTGGTGAAAAAAGATTTAAATACGCAGGGGTATGTACTGGTGTCCATCAGCACTACGCTCTGCCTAAGGGTGTTTTTGATAAAAAAACAAAATCAATAAAAGAATTAAAAAATTCAAAAATAAACAAAACCTTAATTGATAGTTTTAATCTTATAACGGCCGCAGATCCTGTTCTTACAACTTTAACACAATCTTCCCCTTTCATAGATGGGAAAAGGATGGGAAAAGATGCAAGAGTGATTGTATACAGGGGAGGAAGTTTTCTTGATTTTAAAAACGGTCTGTATGCTCAACACCGTTTATTCGGTGCATTATCACACTACAAATCAACTGTAAAAGATTTAACATCGACACAGAAGAGAAGATACGAAAAATGGGAACAGCTTGTAAAAAAAGCTGGATACGACGCTGAAAAGTACATAAAAAAAGAAAAAATGCTTGCATACAATTGGACTCCTGTAAAAATAAATCCCCATGGCACTTTAGAGTATAGGGGATATGATATGAATTATATGTCAATCATTCTCGGAACATCAACACTTCTTAAATTTGCTCTTAGAACTGTTCAGCAAAATTTTATGATGGTTGTTCCGCTAGATATCGACGTAAAAGAAGCATTTAAGGTGGAAAATAATATGATATTTATTCCGCCGTTTTCTGTTGTTACAAAACTTCAGAAAAAAGCAGCATATTATGGATTAGATGATGATGAGGTTTATGCATATGTAAAAAGTTTCTACAATTTTGCAAGAAAAGTCACGAATGAAAATTATTTGCCCTTACTTGAACCAATAAAAGAGATTATTGAATCAAGAAAAACTCAATCTGACAGGATAATAGAATACTTCAAAAGAAAAGGTCACAAGGACGAAATTCCAAAATCTGCAGTAAAGGAAGCTGCTATCAAATTTTCAGAAGAATTCAGAAAAGATCTTATCAAAACAAAAGAAAAAATTGATAGTATAGAAAATTAGATTCTAAATCCTTCTTCTTCCATAATGTCGAAAATCTGAACTAAATCTGAGGAAATTTTGTCCATCTTTTTCAGTTTAACCTTCGACCTATCCTTCGTCATAAAAATTTTTTTGTTTACTTCCATCGAGAATATGAATAAATATGGATATTTTGTTGACAGCCACTTCAATATAAAACCCCCTCCATACGGCTTGTTTACACCCACACTTTCATAACCAAGTGCTTTTATTTTTGAGCGCATACTTTTTACAATGGGTAAATAAAATTTAGGAATATAATGCGTGCCAAAGCTTATATTCGGCCTGTCCTCTTCAGGCCTCATTGTATGTGCATCAAATATCATATTAAAAGCATGCGTTTCCAACAATCTTGTCAACATGGAATAATACATAGAATAAAATTCATGGATTTCTTTAACTTCTCTTTTAGAAAGTTCTTCCTTCCAAATCTTTTTAATTCTGTTGTTTGGGTCGTTCTCATATATGCACCTTGACATATTCCTGTTTAAATCGCAATAGAACCTTGAATGTTTATTATCAATCCATATCCCTCCCTGCTCAAGAACTAATCTGCAATACAACCTATCTGAATCAAAGTCCTCCTCTTGTTTTCGTCTTTCTTTCGTTAATATCATCTTCTTCTGTATATATTCTGGAACATAAGTTCCTCCATGAATAGTCATCAGAAGTATATTGAATTTATTACGTTTATAATTATCATACACAACAATCCCTTCCTTAGTTATCGTTAAATGGAGCTCCTTATTTATCTTAATCACATATTCAAGATCTTCCTTAACTCTTTTCCATATATCCCTATGCACAAAAAAATCCTTAAAATAGGGTTTATTTCTATCTCTGTGAAACTCGTATAATGTCCCTTGTAAAAACTTTCCAAGAACTTTATAATACTTAAGCAAACTCACAAAATTAGTGTGGGGGTCATCTTCAAGTTTTGCCGTCATATCGTTTATCAGCTTAAAGAGAAGAAATCTTTTTGAAAACCCCAAAGTAATTGAAGAGGATGTTGGGCTAATAAGAATCGGACTTATTTTCTCAAACATTTCCTTCCATTTCTTCTTTGTTGAGAAGTTTAAATCAATCATTCAATGACTAGAAACTAGTGTAATTAAAAATCTTTCG
>CAZZGN010000026.1:0-11730 GCA_964654165.1 uncultured Methanosarcinales archaeon
AGCCTCGGGAGAAAAGTGCGACATTCGCTGCGCTCAGTCCCACACAAAAAGGAGATAAAAAATGGTAATGTTTGAATTTTTTGACCCACTGTTTGACCCACTACTTGAGATAGGAGCATTCTGGGCAATTTTCGTTATTTCTTTAACACTATCAGTTATCATAACTATTATCTACAAATTAATGACGGACCAAAAAGAGATGAAAGAGCTCAAAGCGAAAACAAAAGAGTATCAAAAAGAGATGAAAACTCTCAAAGATAATCCGAAAAAGATGATGCAGATTCAAAAGGAATCGATGTCAATTAATAGCAAATACATGATGAAGAGCATGAAACCAACATTGGTTACGTTTCTTCCAATTATTATTATATTCGGATGGTTAGGAGCAAATTTAGCTTACGAACCAATCCAACCAGATGATTCATTTGATTTAGCATTAAAGTTTAAAGATGCTATGAATGAAGAACTGACGTTAACTGTTCCTGAAGGGATAGATATTCTGAACGGAGAAAATAAAAGCATAGTTAATAATTATGTTAAATGGGAACTAAAAGCAAAAAAAATAGGTATTTATCAGCTATCTTTCAAATATAACGGTAAACAATATATGCAAAAAATAAAAGTTTCTAATGAGATAGGCGAATATGAAAAAGTAGAACAAAAAATAAGTGATGGAAGTCCATTAAAATCAATAAAAACAATTATTCCGCAAGTAAGACCAATGGGCGATTTCACATTATTTGGCTGGAAACCAAACTGGCTGTGGACGTATATTATTTTCTCAATGATATTTTCACTAGGCTTGAGAAAGGCTTTGAAATTACATTAATTTAGATAAGGTAGTAGAACTTCTTTTTTGTAATATTCCCTCATAGAATTTCTTATAATAGCTTCATCAATATCCTTTGTCCCTTTTACTTCCGTTACCTTATTCAAGAGATAATTATAAAGTTTTATCTTCCTTATGAAATCAAGTTCAGCTATAATACTCTCAACAACACCTTTAAGGTCACATTTATGGTTGTTACAATGTTCCCTATAAGTATCACAAAATAGAATTCCAAAATAAATCTGATCACCCAGATAATCAGGAAGTTTTTGATTCATAAACAAAGGATAAGTTCCAAATGATATAAAGTTTATCTTTTCCAAAACCTTTATAAAGAGAAAATCAATCCCATAAAGTAAAAAATGCCTGAAAGAAAATTAAGATCAAGGTCCTTCAGAAGGGTTAAGAAAGTAACCCCTGGCGGCAGAAATGTAACGCATTATGAGAGGAAAAAACCTAAACCGGCTTCATGTCCAGTGACTGGTGAGCTCCTCAAAGGTGTGCCTAGAGAAAGACCTACAAAAATGAAGAATATGCCTAAAACTAGGAAAAGACCTGAAAGGCCTTTTGGCGGAGTTTTAAGTAGCAAGGCTTCACGGGCAGTGCTAAGAAAAAGCTAGACAATAATCTCCATATGGTGCTGGTGACAGACCATGTGAAATCTTAGGAGGTAATGAAAATGTTTGAAGTAGGAAGAGTATGTTTTAAGATAGCAGGAAGAGATTCTAATAAATATTGTGTTATTGTTGAAAAAGTAGATGACACATTCGTTATTATAGATGGTCAGACAAGAAGAAAAAAGGTCAATGTAAAGCACATTGAACCAACTGATAAAGTTATAGAAATAAAAGCAGGAGCAGATCACAGTGTTGTTGTTGAAGCTTTCTCCAAATTGGATATAAAGATTCCATTAAAAAAATCTAAAAAACCAACAGAAAGACAGAAAAAAGTTAAAGCAGTGAAAGTTAAGAAAGAGAAAAAAGCTCCAAAAGCAGAAAAGAAAGCTACAGTAAAGGAAGAGAAACCGGTTGTAAAGAAAGAAGAAGTTAAAACAACGCCGAAGGCAGAAGTTAAAGAAAGTCCAAAAGTTGAAAAACCAGAAACTGAGCTTGAAAAATCACTTAAAGAAGAATAATTTATATATTTCTTCTTCTTTTTTATTATTACAATGGTAAACTATTCTGAAATACTCAAGAAAAGCTGGAACAACTTATTAGCAAACCCAACTTTATTCACACCAATCCTAATCTCTTTAGGAATATTCATACTCTTTGCAATACTTATTGCAATAGAAGCAGGGATTCTTTTTTCAATAGGTCGTTTTTCTATTGAAGATCCAACATTATTGTTAGATTCTCCAGTTCTGACTGTAGTGGGAGCAATATTAGTGCTAATTGATTTTATAATACTACTAGCAATTGGCGGATATATTAAAGGAATGCAATATGGTATGTATAAGGAAGTTGTAAAAACAAATGAAACGTCAACAACAACGATGTATGAATCAGGAAAAAAATACTGGAAAAAGTTTTTAGAAGTAAGTATAATTATGATATTGTTGTTTGCTGTACCTGCACTTATTATAGTTGGGATTTCTTTCACATCCCCTATATCTATGATTGTATTAATCCCTATTTTGATTATTTATGCGCTTGTTCTTGCAATATCATTAGTATTTTTAAGTCCAATGATTGTATCCGAAAAAGGAACAGTCTGGGGATTACTTAAAAAATGTTTGAATTACGCTAAAAACAATAAACTCCACGTATTTTTAACATGGATAATAGTGGCAGGTATTACACTGGGAGTGAGCCTCATATTCTCAATTTTTGAATCAATACCTTTTATTGGGGGTGTATTTTCAGTATTACAAATCCTTGCATCGATTTTTGTTGGTGTATGGATGGGACTTTTCGTATTTTATTCATATAAAGAAAGGAGGTAAGCTTTCTTTTCCTTCTTCTTCATACCTATATATGATAATTCCATCTTTGCATATTATTGTTCTTTCCATTGGACGGATTAGAATTTTTCCGGCTTTAATAAGCGTTTTTACAGTTTTTCCGGAAGGTTTCCGAACCCCTCTATAGTAGTTAAAGTTTATAAATGAGTTAATCATACCTTATTGAATGATTTTAGAAGAGATTATTACAACTCTTAGGGAGATAGATACCTTTTATACAGAAGCTCCAGATTATCTCAAAGAGTTCATAAACGCTATGCTTACTGCACCAATTACAATTACTGGCGCAGAAGCTTCTTCACAAGTAATGACTAATTTAAAGTTTGAAAAAAAGGAATACAATATTAAAAACTTTAAGTTTAAGTTTCCAAAAATTGTCAAAAAAGAAAAATGGAAAGATTTTAAATTTGATAAAAAGAGAATTAAATATGCAGCAAAAGTTTCACCTTTCTTGGGTTTAGCAGTTTATGCTACAACTCGTTCTTGTAAAATCCCAGAATATTTTGGAATAGATAATGTGTTTGCAAAGTCAGCCTTGGGTCCAAATACATGGGGAATATTGTACAATGCAATGTGGTATTCTACTATGAAGGTTGGGGAGAAATGCAAGTACAAATTAAGTGATGTTGCAAAGTATTACTCAAACTCAAAAAATAAGCTAATCAATACTGTTTCTAAAGATGGATTTTACTTTGCTGGTACATTAACATTAACTTTATGGAATCTTGTAATGGCTGCTAATTATACCTTTATTCCAGAAGTAATGCAAACCCCTGTTGTTCTTTTTACTTCTTTCTGCACAACAACAGCAATGGCTTTTACACTTAAAGATGATTTTATCAAAGGATATGGTGATAAGGCTGAAAAATTCCTCACATACGTTCCAAATCAGGTTAATCAATTAGTAAAAAGTTATATAAAGAAATGATTAATCCTAGTTTTTATGGAAAAAGGTTTCGAAGTATATGGTTGTCCTGCAGAAGGGTGCAAATATTGTGTAAAAGGAGAGAAATTAGTTTTGTTTATAACAGGTATTTGTAGTCAAAGATGTAATTTCTGCCCTGTTTCTGAGAAAAAGTTTGGAGCGGACGATATTTATGCAAATGAATGGAAAATTTCTTCAAAGGAAGATATGTTAGAAGAAATTAAATTAACAGACGCACAAGGTGCAGGAATAACTGGGGGCGACCCACTTTGTAAAATTGATAGGACTGTTGAATATATCAAATTCTTAAAGGAAAAAAAAAGAAAACAATTCCACATTCACCTTTACACTCCTTTCAAACTTGTAACAGAAGAGAATATGAAAGCTTTGTTTGAATCTGGTTTAGATGAAATACGTTTCCATCCTAAATTAGACGATGATAGTGAATGGGATAAGATTGAAATTGCATTAAAATATAATTGGGATGCCGGATTAGAAATACCCTGTCTACCAGATAAAGTTGAAGAAATGAAAAAACTTGTAGATTACTTCAACAACAAGGTTAAATTCCTAAATTTAAATGAACTTGAATTTTCAGATACAGAAGTAGAACATTATAATATGGATGAATATGAAACAAGAAATGATGAAAGCTACGCAGTTAAAGGTTCTAAAGAATCAGCTTTTGAAATTATTGAATATGCAAGGTCAATAAAATCAGATATGTCAGTTTATTTTTGTTCTTCATTTTTGAAAGATAGAATTCAAATGGGTAATAGAATAATTAGAAGAGCAAAAGCAGTTGCTAAAAGTTATGATGAGATAACAGAAGAAGGAATGCTTATTAGAGGTTGCATTTATTTAGATGAATTAAAGCCAGATGTAAATTATAGAGAAAAATTAGAAAAAGTTGATAAAAAAGAAATCATGAAAAAATTAAATGAAGTAAAAATAGATCTCCCTCATGATATTGATGAAAAGAAATTAAGAATTACATGTTCTGCTAATGAATTGAAGAAAAAAGCTGAAGAAATAAAAAAACTCAACCTTGTTCCAGCTATAGTTGAAGAATACCCAACTGAAGATGCTATTGAAGTTGAGGTTGAATTCTTATAGACTTATTTCAAAACCAACAACAGGGAACTTTAACTCCCAATTCTCAAGAACTTGAGGACTTATTTCACCAATAATACCTATATCTTTACCATTAACAACAACACTTCCAACTCTCCCTTCAATGAATGAGTTATGTTTTGTTTCCTTTATTTTGCATTCTCTTCCAATCATTCTGAAAACATAATCTAGAACTTGTTTTATCTTTGTGAAATCTACGTCTTCTCCACACATTAAGCAAGATAAATTTTGTTTTTCTTCAATACCCGTATCAGTATTTCCTTTGCTAAAAACCCCACCAATAGTAAAAATGTTTTGAGGATATTCTCTTTGCCTATTTCCTTTTAAAACTTCAAATAAAGAAGGCATTATCCATGCTGCCATAACATCAAAATCCGCATTAAGTGCATTTGCCAGCTCAATCATATCTTTTTTAACATCCATCATATTCGTTTGTGATTCCCTATTAACAATATGATAAGTTTTACATTCTAAAAATCCTAATCCTGATAATATTTCGCTTATTTTCCTTTCTTTTACAGCATCTTCGCTTTCCTGGCCTATAGTTGCAACTTTTGGAATCTCCTCATTGATATTTTCATAACCATAAGCTATAGCTATGTCTTCTGCAAGATCAACTTGGTGTAATATGTCAGATCTGTATGAAGGAATCAAGGCTTTTTTATTTTCATAGCCGAAACCCATTTTCTCGAGGAGAATTTTTAAATCTTTTTCCTTTAATTCTAATCCAAGCCAGTTATTGATATAATTTAAATCAATTTTCATTTCACTTGGGTTTAAATTTGGAGAAATTACTTTCTTCCCATACATATCTATTTCCATAGAATATATTTTTCCACCCATATCAGCTAATGCAGTAACTATCATGTTCAAACATTTAGATAATGTTTCATAATCAAAACCCGAGCATTCAATGAAAACATCTTTTGTTTTTTCATCAACTCTCCCAACTAATTCAGAGTTTATTATTGGGGGAATTGAAAGTACATTATTATTTGCATCTACAAATAATGGGAATACCTTTTTCCCTTCAAGTAAATGCCCATATTCCTTACCTGCAGGATGATTTTCCAGAATTTCATTCCCATTCATTTCTCTATTTGATTCAAGTGGAACAAATTTTATATCTTTAGGTTTGACACCAACAAATTTTATAGGCATCTTTATTTTATCTAATGGATAAATACCAATAGCAACTTTCTTTCTATTTCTTCCATACGTTATATGCAGTTTTTCTTGTATTTGAATGATTTCTTTTATCTTTTCATCGTCCATAACTAAATTTTTAACAACACAACAAGCGGTGTAAGGTCTTACTTCCTTAACAGATTGCTCTATTTTCATTTTATAAGTAGAATCGTAAATTTTATACTTTCTTAATCCTGTTTTTTCTCCAATAAATGAAGAGAAAGCTCTGGCAAATCCCTGCTCAGATAACATATCCGGCCTGTTTGGGAAGATTTCCACATGAATTTCATTATCATCTATTTTTTCTAAATCTGTACCCAACATGCTTATTCTTTCTTTTAATTTATCTAAAGAAAGCTTCTTTCCTACTAATTCTTCAAATACTTTTTTGTTTAGGCTTATTGTTGGCATATTATTTCATCCAATATTTCATTTCTCTCAATTGTTTGAGATCATTTTTGTATAAATCTCTAATATCTGTTATTTTCCAATATTCTGAGATTATTCTCCCCATACCTTGACCCCATGCTAAGACGGGGCATTCAAATCCTAATAAGGGTTTAGTGACTTCAGGTCTGAAAATTCCTGCTCCACCTAATTCAATCCATTCTTTCTTTGTAGGATGGAAGACTTCAACTTCTACTGAAGGTTCAGTATATGGGAAATGTGCTGGTCTCATTCTAACATCTGTGTAGCCCATCTTCCTGTAAAATTCTTTAAGATAACCTTTCAAATGTTTCATATTTGCATTGGGATCAACTACAATCCCTTCAACTTGATAAAACTCAAATAAATGTTTCCAATCTAAGGCTTCATTTCTAAATACTTTACCAACTGAAAAAAACTTAGCAGGTAAGTCTTCTTTTTTTAGATTAGCAAGGGTTTGTGCAGAAAGTACGGTAGTATGCGTTCTTAACAAATTTTCTTTTGCAATTTCTTCATCATAACTTCCCCAACCCTTTGAACCAGTGTCTCCACCGTTCTTATGAACTTCTGCAACTTTTTTCCAATCTTTAGGAAGTTTTCCTTTATTTGGATTTTTTATGTAGAAAGTATCTTGCATTTGTCTAGCAGGATGATCTTGCGGCACAAACAAAGCATCTAAATCCCAAAAACTTGTTTGTATTAAATTCCCTTCCATTTCTTTAAATCCAAGTTCAAGCCATATTTTTTTAATATAGTCTACAGCCTGATTGACAAAATGCCTTTTTCCACCTTCAATTTGAGGAACATTTATTTCAATATCATATGCCCTGAATTTTTTCTTTTTCCAAGTCCCTTCTTTTAACATATTTGGAGTTAAAGCATCTATAAAATTCATATCAATTTTTTCTTTTGCTAATTTCTTTCCAATATCTGTAAGAGTGATTGTTTTTGTTTTAATTTCATTTATTTTTATGATATCTTTCCTTTTCATTAAAGCATCAAAAGCATATTTTTCTTCATCAGATAAACTTTCAATGTTTATATTATCTCTTTCAAGTTTTTTTAAGAAAGACATTTCCAATGGTTCGGACTGAAGCAGTTTTATACCTCTATCAGTGATGGCTACTTTTCCATCTTTCATATCTATAGCTGATTTTGATTTTAACAAACCTGTAGAAACTCCAACTTCTTGTGGATTAAGTTCTTTTGTGGCAATAATATCGTTCACTGCCATAGGCTTTTCTT
This sequence comes from uncultured Methanosarcinales archaeon, assembly GCA_964654165.1. Classification (GTDB taxonomy): domain Archaea; phylum Nanobdellota; class Nanobdellia; order Woesearchaeales; family CAZZGN01; genus CAZZGN01. Next base: position 7,711 of record CAZZGN010000026.1, read on the forward strand.
TTATTATTTCTAAATACCTTATTTCAGGTAACCCATTTTTAAGGTAATTAATTCCATTATCCCCTAATTGAACAACTTCTTTTGAGCTTGATTCTATTTTTAGAACGTTTTTATTTTCGAGCCATTGTAAGGCCCTCATAACTTCTACATCGCTTAATCCAGTAACTTCTATAAGGTCCTGAACACTAGCATTCTCTCTTAAATGAGGTACTGTTTTCCTTTCTAATGGATGTAATTTGGCTATAAGCTCTTTCATATCCTTAAGGATTACAGGTCCACTTTTATATTTTGTGGTGCTCATTTTGCCTTTTTCCACTTTTCTTCAAAAAATTTCCTATAACTTTCAGCTACAGTCTTACTCTGTATAACAAAAGCTGTAGGGGTATCTTCAAAATCTAAGGTTATAACTTTGTCTTTGTAAATAATTAAACCTGTTGGAAGGAAGTCCTTTACATATCGTAAGTTTGTATGTTTCAATCCTTTGAAAATTTCTTTAACTTTCTTTTTTGTTGTATCAATTGCTAATCCTTTGACCTTTATCCCTTTTTCAGATCTTTTTAAATGATAATTTCTAAAAAATAACGTAACACGAGGGTTGTAGAGATTGTAATGATGTGCTTGAAAAAAACAATATTCTTCTCCTTTTTTTAAAGTTATCAAAACATCTGCGAATGCTGTTTGCAATCCTTTCATCCCTTTGTATACTTTTGCTGATTGAGGCGATTTTGATTCTTCTTCCATATCTTTTAATTGAGGCATTAAATCATTTAGTTTTCTTTTTTTATCTTCCAAGAAATGAACAAAAATTGAAGGGCTTTCTGCCCTATAGTATTTCACTTTCCCTTTTAGAATAAAGCTTACAACTCCTTTTTCTAGCAAAGAGCCTAATACATGATAAACAGTACTGCTTTGTAAACTTGTTTTTTCAATTATTTGACCTGTTTTTGATTCTCCTAATTTTAACATAGCTAAATATACTTTTGCTTCTGCATTGGACAATCCTATTTGTTCTAATTGTTCTATCATGAAAATAAGATTGTAATGATGATTAATAAAACTTTCCAATTTTGGAGAGTAAATTAAGATAAGAAGTTGTGGTCACCCCTGTTTCATGAATAAAGAAGAAATTATGGAAGCAGAAAGAAATGAATTCCAAGATACTATCTGGAGAGATATGGAAGCAAAATTAAATTCTTTATAAATAAACACTCTCCAGTACTGGAGAGTAAATTAACTTATACCGTTCTAACCACCCCTTGGTTGTGGTTAAAATGAAACTTCCAACTGAAGAAGAATTCGTAGAGAAAATGATTGAAATAAAGTTGATTGTAGAAGGGGAAAGAGGGAAAAAAAGCACTAAGGTTATTCAAAAATGAAAAAAGCAGCACTACTTTTAATCGGAACATTATTGTCTGCATACAGTCTTGCACAAACAGTTAGATTCGACGCTGTTCTAGGCAAAGAAAGAAAACTCAGATTAGATGTTGTTGCACCAATTCCTAAATTAAAATCAGATTTTTTTATGACTTTAGAAAATAATGTGAGCAGAATGAGATACAATGTCATGCCTTTGAAAAAAGGGAATTGGTATTTTGGAGTTGGAGCACATTATTTTCAATTAAATGAATTAGATGGTGGCCCAACTATCCGATTTAAAAATGATAAAGTATTCAATGAAACAAATATTTATGTTCTCACAAAAAGAGTTTTCAATAAAACACATGTAAACTTTAAACAATTAGAATTAGATGTTCTCGCATGGTATCAATTAGGTGGAAATTATCTTGTCAGACCTGGAATTACATATTGGAAAGATTTTGACAAGTTCAAGGCAGGAATAGGAATTGAAGGTTTTATTCTAAATATTGACGGAATCTTAAAGAAAACAATTGGAGTTAGAGCAAGCTTCAAATTATAGATAGGAAAATAATGATTAAGAATAAGCCCTGAAAATCCAAACATTTATTAATCAATCTCAGATTCGCTGTTCTATGAGGAGAAAAAGACCCAAGAGACAGCCAAAGACAACTTTTGGGAAGATATGGTACTTTATATGGGAAGAGGATTCTTTAGCAAGTTGGATTGTTAACGTAATTCTAGCTTTTGTACTGATTAAATTCTTAGTTTATCCTGGATTAGGTCTTATTTTAGATACATCCCACCCAGTTGTTGCTGTAGTTTCAGGAAGCATGTACCATGGAGGAGACCATCCTTGTATCAAGAAAGATTCGACGACGAGCGAGTGTTTAGCCTATGATACAAATTTATATTTCATATGCAATAAAACATACTCTCAGAAAATACGAAAGAATTTTGACACATACTGGTCAAATTGTGGAGATTGGTACGTTGATAGAAATATCACAAAAGAGGAATTCAAGAAATTTCCAATGAGCAATGGTTTCAGCAAAGGGGACATAATAGTGCTCCATGGATATGGGGCTCCTAAAATTGGAAACATAATAGTATTTAACAGAGGAAAATCTTATCCGATAATCCACAGAATTGTTTCAATAGATGATAAACAACAAATCACAACAAAAGGGGATCATAATGCAGACAGTGGAGACGTTGATATTAACATTAATCCAAATACTGTTATCGGAAAGGCGTATTTCAAAATTCCTTACATAGGCTATGTTAAGATATTTGCAGTTGATTTATTAAGATTTTTACATATAATTGGGTGATATTATGATGTTTTGTCCAAAATGCGGTTCGGTCATGATGCCGAAAAAAGATAAAGATAAGAAAGTGCTTGCATGCTCTTCCTGTAGTTATACAGATAAGAGCAAGGAAAAGAAAACTCTTACAGAAGTATTGTCAAAAGCTGAAGAGATTGAAATAGTAACAGAAGGAGAAGAGAAGACACTTCCTGAAATTGAAATGGAATGCCCTAAATGCGGTAACAAAAAAGCTGCTTATTGGCTTGTCCAAACTCGTTCTGGAGACGAAGCAGAGACAAAGTTCTACAAATGTACGAAATGCAAACATACATGGCGTGAATATGACTGAGAAAACTATAACGAAGAAAATACCAGGTGGAAAGCTTGTAAGGATAGATTTGTCCTTCGAAGAAGTAATAACTGATGTGAAGATAACAGGCGATTTCTTTTTACATCCTGAAGATGTGCTTGAGAAACTTGAGAAGGAAATAATAGGTCTTTATGTTCCATTGAATAAACCTTCTCTTATCAATCGCCTTGATAGGGTGATTGAAAATAATTCGGCAGAGCTTATAGGTGTTTCAACGATTGACATTGTTAACGCTCTTACAGAGGTTACTCAATGAAATTCCGTTTAATCCCTTTAAGAGAATTTGATGCTTATACTAATATGGCCTTGGATGAAGCAATTTGCGAATCTATTCAAAATGACGAAAGCATACCAGTAATTAGATTTTACACTTGGAAACCTTCTGCTGTATCTATTGGATATTTTCAAGGATTAAAAAATGAAGTTAATATTGATGAATGCAAGAAACAGAATGTAGATGTTGTGAGAAGACGGACAGGCGGTGGAGCTGTCTATCATGATGAAGAAATAACTTACAGCATAATTGGTCCTGTCGATATATTTCCCAAAGATATAATCAGATCTTATGAAAAGATTTGTCAGTATATAGTTTATGCTCTTGCTGAATTAGGCATTGATGCAAAATTTTCTCCAATAAATGATATCGTTGTTGATGATAAAAAGATATCGGGAAATGCACAGACAAGGAGAGATGGAATATTATTACAGCATGGGACAATACTTTATGATGTTGACGTAGATAAGATGTTTTCACTTTTAAAAGTACCGGATGAAAAAACAGCAGATAAACTTATCCAGAGCGTTAAAAAAAGAGTTACAAGGATATTGGATTATGGAGATATACCAAAAGAAAGAGTTGTTGATGTTCTATACAAATCATTTTCTAAAGATAAAGAAATAACTGTAGGAAATTATACAAAAAAAGAGATTGAAAGAGCAAAAGAATTAGTTGAAAGTAAGTATAATACAGAAAGATGGAATAAT
>CAZZGN010000027.1:0-11578 GCA_964654165.1 uncultured Methanosarcinales archaeon
AAATCTTCTTTCAAATTTTTTAATTGTTCAAGTAATCTTCCGTCAATTATAGAATCAACAAAATCAGGAACTGTCTTAAATTCAACACCAACTCTTTTACTTAGAACATAATCTGCAACTTCCAATCTGGATAATTTCAAATCAACTTCTAAATCTATTAAGTCTTTTATAACGCCGGACCCTTTTTCTCTATCATCAGCGTAAATTATTGTTCCTTTCTTAGATTCGAATTGTTCTATTGTCTTTTGTTCTTTAGCAAAACCGTTATAATCAACACTTCCTTTTAATGTGTCAAGGTTTCTGTACATTCTTTTTTCTTTATGATGTGCAGACCACCTATAACCTTCATCTCTTGTTCCCTTTGAAATTAGTACTATCATTCTTCCCTTTTCAGTTCTTCCAGTTCTTCCTCTTCTTTGAATTGTTCTTATGGCAGAAGGAATTGGTTCGTAAAAAACAACTAAATCAACTTGTGGAATATCTAATCCTTCTTCCCCGACTGAGGTTGATACGAGAATATTGAATTTTCCTTCTCTGAAATCATTTAACATTGCAATTTGATCTTTTTGAGACATACCATTTCCATTTTTTTTAGCCTGACCGATAAATAACTTTGCTTCAGCTCCAATCGAATTCATTTTATCTACAATAGAAGAAGCGGAATCACGATATTGATTGAATATAATCATCTTTACATCTTTTTCTTTCTCAACTATCTCAACTAATTTTTTTAATTTAGGATGCTCTATCTTTTTTTCATGCATGGATCTGATTTTTATTAAAGCACTTCTAAAATTTAAATCTTTAACTAAATTCTGAACTGCTTTTACTTTTGAAGTTCTTCCCTGCTCGTCTAATTTTTCTAAGTACATTAATGTTGCAACAACACCCTGAGTTTCAATTAATTCTAATGCGTGTTGTATTTTCATTGCCTCGGCAATTTTTGACACAGCTTTCATAGTGTCAATATCTCTATTTCCCTGGGCAAGTTGAGAATGAAGATAACTTTGAAGTTTTAGCAATTCCATTTTTCCTACATCTTGTGAAGAATTAATGAAACCTTTATCTTTTAATTCCCTTAATTTATCTCTGTAGCAGTCTTCTATGAATTTTCTTACTTGTTGGAATTCCTCACCCAATTCAACATTAATCCATTTAATATCCATATCCTGAATGTAAGGTTTTACATCAGGATCTTCATCAGTTCTGACTTCTATTTTTTCGATGTATAAATTACCCATAACTTCTTTTATTTTTTCCATGTCTGAACCTGGAGAAGCAGTTAAACCTAAAATTTTCTCAAATCTTGCTTTTTTGTGATACTGTTTGGCTATGAAAACGTAAGCGTAATCCCCAACAGATCTATGTGCTTCATCCATGACTAACAAGCTGATATCTTTTAAGTCGATTTTATTTGAGATTATATCATTCTGCATACCTTGAGGTGTAGAAGCTATAATTTTTGCTTTTTTGAACATTTCCTCTCTCTTTTCAGCTTTTGTATGGCCTGTAAACATAATTATATCTTCTTCTGGAATGTCCATTTCATTTCTGAAGACCTGCATTATCTGCTCAACTAAAGGCTTAGTTGGTGCTAGGATTAGTATTTTTGAATCAGGATATTGTTTTAACCTATGTGTTGCAAGCATAACCGCTATAGATGTTTTACCCATTCCTGTAGGTAAGACTACTAATGTGTTATTTGTGACTGCAGTCGCGAATATTGTTTCCTGGTACAATCTTGGCTTAAAATCTTTGAGCATAGATTAGAAGATAATGAAGTTGGTTTAAATAGCTTATCCCTCTATGTCCAGTGTCCAGTGGGAATGTTTATATACTAAAAATACCTTTGCTAATATATGAAAGTCCTTTTTGTATGTAACCAAAATGAGAATAGAAGTAAGACCGCAGCAGAGTTATTTGCCGATAAATTTGAGACTGAATCTGCAGGTTTGTACTCTGAACATCCCCTTAATGAGGAACAATTAGAACAAAGTGATTTGATTGTGGTTATGGAAGAATCACAGAGAAGTGAAATAGCAAAAAGATTCCCTAAACAGTACATGATGAAAAAAATAATCTCTTTTAACATTCCAGATATCTACAAGTATAAACAGGATAAGTTATTAGAAATTCTTAATTCCAAAGAACTATAGCCATTCTTCAAATTGTTTCGTAGCTTCTTCTTTTTTCTCAAAGAATTTTGTTTCTGTTATAGATAGTTCGGAGATTTTTCTAGTGACTTTGTATCTTTTCTTATTATTTTTGAGTTCAATGATGCTTATTTCCCAGATTTTTGATTCCATAGTTTCTTGGAAAAATAAGCCATTTATAAGCGCTACGCGTTCATGTCCAGTGGGTTAGCTATTTCCTTATATATCTCTTAAACACGAAAGAACCTTTATCTTCTTCATATTCTACTTCCCATTTTGACTCGTCATATTCTGGGAAATAAATATCTCCTTCATAAGACCCTTTAATATGAGAAATGTATAATTTATCAACTAAAGGAATAAATTGTTTGTAAATAGAAGCTCCGCCGATTATGAAAATATCTTTACCATAAGATTTTGCTTTTTCTATTGCTTCCGGAATGGAAGAGCATACATCACATCCAGGGATATCAATCTTGTCAAAATTTAAGACTATATTATTTCTATTCGGCAAGGGTTTTCCTAATGATTTGTATGTTACAAAACCCATTATGACTGTATTTCCTGTAGTTATTTCTTTGAAATGTTTTAGGTCTTCCGGAATGTGCCAAGGCAAGTTTATTCCATTTCCTATAACTCTATTTTCAGGAATGCCAACGATTATCGCTATCATATTTTCTTGAGATTTATTTGTTGTTTATATATTTTCTGTAGAATCTTAATCTTTAAGAAGGATTTATATACTAATTTAATCATTATTTATTGAAGAAGGTGATTAAAATAAAAAAAACAATTAGCTTTCTTATTCAACTTTCATTATTTCTACTTTTATGTTTATTAACAGTCAGTGGATTACCCGATTCTGCTTCGCTGGATGTTCCTCTTTTAGCCACAGATATAGGTGGCGGATGCTGGGGAGCCTCTATGCATATGGTCTTAAATCATGGTAGTGAAACTCCATTCTACGAAGAAGTAGCATATCAGGGAGGCACAAGATTTGAAATTAGGAGGCAATTTGTTGGAGGAAGGGTTGACCGAACAGGAGAATATACTCTTATGGAGCAAGATACAGAACCAAACCTAATAGAGACATGGGTAATTGCACCAGAGAATATGCAACACCTTGCAAATGATTTGGGATATACATATCATCAGGCTTATCTTAAATCTTCTTATCATTACATTTTTCCCTCTATAAGTGAACAGGAAGCAGGAGAAGAAAATATAATCCGCTTTTCAGATGAAAACGAAGCTTTTCTTTTTTTAAAAGAACTGATTAATAATGGAAATCCAGTAATTGTTGAATTCCCAATGCATTTTGAAGTAGTCACAGGATATGATAATTATACTGTTTTCTTAAACGACCCAGAGAAACCAAATGTTGCAACAAAAGCAACATTTAACAATAATGATTTTTTAAATGAATGGAAAAAGCAAGGCTATTTTATACAGTGGTTTACTAAAAGCCATGAGGAAAAAAATATTGACGACATAATGTGGATGCTTAAAGAAGCGGCAAAAAGAGCTCATAAAAACATTAAGGATTATGCAGAAAAAACAGAAAATGGAATTATAATTGATGATTATACAGATCCTGAATCTGGCAACAATGTAAACCATCCTGAAAATTTAGCAGGTATAGTCAAGTACCGGGTCCATATTTCTGAATTTCTTAATGCACATGGCTATAATGAGATAGCAGCAAAATATGAAGAATCTGCAGAGAAATTCAATAAAGCATCAGGACTTTCCCAAAGTCAGAGAGTCTCTGTTCTAAACCAGATAGCTGAAATTGAAGAAGAAGCATACACTTTATTTGTAAATAAGCTGCCTGAGCCGGCAGTTGAGTTAAACGAACCACAGGAAATCAAGCATACTCAAATGCAAATATCTTGGACACCATACACCCAGGATGATTTTGTAAGCTATGAAATTTATGTATCATGGCTTCCCGGTGTTCTAGGAAAAAAAGTTAAGACTGTAACTGACAAAACAGAAACAACTATTGAAAATTTAGAGAGAAGCAGGACATATTCCATAACAGTAAAAGTCAACAAGCAGCAGGGACATGGATACTCCAACCAGGTAACTGCTCAAACAGCCAGAAGCCCGTATATAACTTATTTAGAATTAGGTGAGGAATGGGATAATGTAATTTGGATTACTTGGTTCAGGTCTCTTAGAGATGATGTGGTGAGGTTTGAAATTTATATTTCAAAAGAACCATCTTTTACGCCAACAGAAGACAAACTAAAAGATATAGTTCCTGGTGATTTAGACTTAATAGAGGGGGCGGCAGTTGTTCAGGATTCCGGAACATATTATTTAAAGTTAAGGACAGTATATGAAGATGGGACTTTTTCTGATTCTGAAGAAGCATCTATAATCGTCGGAGAGATAACAAAGAGATTTGTGGAAGTTCCTGACCAATCAGAAAATGTATGTGGAAATGGTAATTGCAATTCATATTTTGGGGAAAGTTATGAAAATTGTCCGCAGGATTGCCCAGTAAGACCTGGTATCGATGATATTGGGGCAGTTTGTGGTGATGGAACATGTGTAGAACCTCAAGAAACATCTGAAAATTGTCCTCAGGATTGCTCTTCGGCAACGGGTTATGAGACTGATACCGAAGCAGTTTGTGGCGACGGAAGGTGTGTTTCTCCAACAGAAACATCTGAAACTTGTCCGCAGGATTGTATTTTAGGTTACGAAGATAATACCAAAACAGTTTGCGGCGATGGAATATGTGTTTCTCCAACAGAAACATCTGAAACTTGTCCGCAGGATTGTATTTTAGGTTACGAAGATAATACCGGAACAGTTTGCGGTGATGGTATTTGCGAATCACCAGAAACTGAAGACTTTTGCTGTGAAGATTGCGGAGGTTGCAACGGAAATAACGTAATGAAAACTGGAGAAAAAAGTTTTTTTGGAAAAATAATTAATTTTTTTAAAGGATTGTTCGGGTAGGATATTAAATAGTAGTTTTGTTATTTATATTAAAAAAGATGTAGAAGATGAAAAGAATCATTTTAATCTTAATCATAATTTGTTTATCTAGTTTTGTTCTGGCTGAAGAAAAATCTACAATTGGGATTGTACCAAAACTAACTGCTGAAGAGATGAAAGATGCACCAATTTTAGGTGGAGGTGTTCATCCTTCAATGGGGGTCCCTTGTACAAACTTCACTTATTATGCGCAGTATATGGATGAGAAAGGAAGAGAACCAGCATATATTAGAATTTGGCATAATGGTGACTGGAAGGATATGACTCTTTTTGAGGGAACTCCAAAAAGCGGTGCAACTTATGTGTATTATTACATGCCCACTTCAGGCAAGACAAATTTCTATTATTATGAAGCTAGCAATGGTGCTGGTAAAGCAAGGGCAAGCATTCTTGACAGCCCTGATAATGGACCTGTTCTCATTTCTGAAAAATTTGATAACAATGAAATTATCCTGCTGGATAAAGAAGGAAATAAGGTATGGGATTATCCAACTGGAAGAGAATGGGTTGAAGGTGTTGCATTATCAAAGGACAGTAACTATATTGCGGCTGTCACTGGCTTTAATATTTACTTGTTCTCTAAGGACAGCAATAAACCAATATTGAAATTTTGTGTCAACTGCAACCCCCCATCTACAATGTCTGGAAACATGGAAGGAGTTGCCATATCACAAGATGGAAATTATGTTGCAGCAACATTACATGGATTACTTTATTTTTTTGAGAGAGGAAATGATGAGCCATTATGGACAGCAGACATTGAATCAGGAGGCATCGGTGTAGATATGTCAGATAATGCTAGTGTTATCGCAGTTGGTGTTGCAAATGCAGGTAAAAAAGGGGATAAGATTTTTATGTTTAATAAAGAAGGAAACAAATTAGGCGATTATAAAGCACCTCATCCAGATTATGAACAGACTGGAAACTTTTATCAGCCAGATGTTACACCTGACGGCAAATATGTAGTTACCTCTACAGGATGTCCTGATAGAAGAGCATATTTATTTTCTGGAGAAGGAGATTTAATTTTTAGAAGTGATCAATTAACTTATGATTCCCCAGTGCATAAATCTGCAATATCTGACGATGGCAGTTTGATGGCTTATTCAGCTGATCATTCACAAGGCAAAGAGATTGTATTCTTGCTTGATAACAAAGGAAAAAAACTATGGGGTTTTTCATCAAACGAGGATGCAACCGCTAGATCTGTATCTATTTCTGGTGATGGTGCATATATAGCTACAGGCACTTCAAAAGGCAATTTATATTTGTTTTCTAAAACAAGCAATAAACCTAAATGGAAATATACTGCAACTGCATTTTTTTCCCAATTCGGAGATATAAAGTTAAATCAGAATGGTAGTTTATTAGCCGCAGGGGCAACCACAAAGAAAGTTTATTTATTTTCTAAAGATAGCAATAGACCTTTATGGGAATATGAAGCAAACACATGGGTAACTAAGATTGACTTTAATGGTGAATACATTGTTGCAGGTACAGGTCCCAGAGAATATTTCTTTGAAGGAAATAGTGTGCCTATTACTGAAGTAGACTGTAAAGAAATAATCCAGCCTGAAGATTTAATGAATTTCTTGGGCAAAACTATTGGTATTATTAACTCTGGGTCTGAAAATCAATATATTGAATCTTTCTGTGGTGATGGTATTTGTGAAGGACAAGAGAGCTACGATAACTGTCCAAGAGATTGTTGTCCTCCAACTGGATGTAAAGATTCTGAGGAATTATTTGAAAATGAAGAGGTTGATGTCAGCTTTTGTACACAGTTTGATGGTAATAAAGAGACTTGCTACTCTTATCCTAAAAAATGTAATTGGATTCAAAAAAGTGAACTTTGCAAAGAATTGATAGGTATGGATGAAGAAGAAATAATTGAAAATGATTGTGGTAATGGAATCTGCGAAACAAGTGTAGAAACATCTGAAAACTGTCCAGAAGATTGTAAGTCCTCAGAAGATCCTATCGCTAAGATTGATAAAGAAAAAAGTTTTTTTGGAAAAATAATTAATTTTTTTAAAGGATTATTTGGGTAGGTTATTAAATCCTTAACTTGAATAAAATAAGCACTTTATAGTAGTAACAAATAGAAAGGTTTATAAAGAAATGAATTTTTGTGCTTATGAATGCCAACCAATATATTAAAATTAGATGAATTAGTGAAAAACAATACAAGATTTTTTTATTTTCCAGAATATCAACATCAAGCAGAAGAAATATTAAGTGAACTAATTAATGCAAAGACTACAAGATCACTTAATGGGTCACGAAAAAAAAGACTTTTAAATCTTTCCGACAGCAGTAAATTGATTATTTACATTGAAAGGGATGAGGATGATCTATATCGATCAGAACGGGAAAAAAATGTAAATTATAGCCAGAAAGAAATTTTAATTGCAAGATCTCTTTCAGAGTTAGCGGAATTTAGTGATAAAGTTGGCGATGTAAAATTTTCAAAACCCTTAGGGTATATTGAAGAAGGCAAACAAAGAAAATCTATATTTCTTTATGAGAAAGGGCTTGAATCTAATAAGTTTGGAGTAGGTATTCATCCAAGAACTTTTGCATATTTTGTAATGCTCTATAATGGAATCTTACACAGGGAAGGAGCCAAAGATTTTATGTTAACAAAAAGAGGAATATATGTTGTTGATTTTGAGCATGCAGAATTTGTTCAGGAAAAATCCATCAATTGGAACATTTACAGAATCTTGTCCTTTAACCAAGTTAATCCAGGGATTAATAAATTTACAAAGGAGGATTTGTACACATTTGAAAGAATGTATACGCTTGAACGGAAAAAGGAAATTTTGATAGGCAATTTAAATAAAAATGCCCCAGAATTATCAAAAAGATTGATACCTTACCTTACAAAAAGAGGGTTTTTTAATGGCGAGGTTGTATTAGGTCCTGCTTATGATACAATTATGAAGGTTAAAGAGATTATTTCTAAACCGCAATATATCTAGTGTCTTTATGACTTCAAGAATTAACTTAGTTTTTCTGTTTTACAAACTCTTTTAAGTATTCAAACTTTTCAGTTAGTTTTCCATTCCGCAATATTATTGCGTCAGTTATTTCTTTTGGGAGTGTTAATATCTCGTTATCACTTTGTTCTTTAAAGTTTGTTCTCGCAATCAGTGCTATGAAAGGCAGCAGTGCGTCCCCAAATGCTTGTGATGCTTCTCTTGCCAGTTCTGAAGGCAGCGCGTCTTGTGCAAGTATTACTGGACCATTACCTATTACTCCATCCATAATCTCTCCTGTTGAAGTGTTGTACACATACACAGGATTTTCGCTTTTCGTCGCTTTTTCTGTGAGTTCTATTGACCCATTAATATCGCAGCTTATATCAGCTATTACTTTTGGGTTTCCTGTATATTTGACTATGCCTTCTTTTGTTATTAATCGTGGATACTTGTTTTCCCAGTATATTCCGTTTACCAGTATGTTTAGGTTTGAAATGGTCTTATTCAGTTTGTTTTGGTATTCTTTTGGATTGTTAAAGTAGTGTTCTTCACTAAAAGCACCACCATCTTTTCTTTCATATAAATCTTCTAGCGTGTATTCTACCAAGTATACTTCTTTATTAGTGTATTTTTTTGAGTTTACAAAGTTGTTTAATTCATTCGGCGCTATTTGTTTGTGTGGTAGTAGCGTGGCAATTTTCTGTGCTGCTTTTGAAACACTTCCGAACCCTGTGAATCCTATGATGAGCGGCGTTATTTCTGGTGGTAGCCCTTCAGCGCATATCATCTTTCCTGCTTCCTGCACTGCTTCTTCTGCTTTTGTTAGAGATTCGTACTCTCGAGTCTGTTCTAGTTCTGTGAAAGGATTTTCAATTCCTTCCGATGTAAGTCTCTTTCCAAAAGTCCACAATCCATTTATCATCCCGGCGTATCCTGCATAACTGCTTAAAAAAACCGCTCTTCGGCCATGATCTGTTTTTATTAGTTCATAGTCTATCAATGTATTCCGACCATCCATGGCCTTCTTTAGCATTCCCATGTTGTGAGATTGACCTTTTATTGTGTGTGAAAAGAATAAGTAGGTTTTGTCATTCAACAGTTCACTTACAGGAACTTCTTTCACTCCAAAGATTGCTTGGCACTCAGATAAGCTTTCTTTAATTTCTGCTCCGGCAGCTCTATATTGATTATCTGTAAATATTCTGTTCTCTGACGGCTGCACTACAGTATGTATGTCACCAGACTCAAGCAATTTTTTTATGTGTTCAGGTGTCAGAGGGGTTCTTCTTTCAAGCTTAGTTTCCCTTCTCAATCCCACACATATCATATTAAAAAGAGAAGGTTAAGAACCCATATATATTCTTTTTGAAAATAAATATGCCCCGAGCGAAAACTATTACTTAATTGCTTGCATGATTGCACTTTCTAAGTTCTTGACTTCATCCGTGCCTATTCTGTATATTTTACCGTTTTCCATCTTTATCTCAATTGCATCATAACCAGAAACATTGTAAATTATCATACGAGGCCAAAACCAGAATCTTATTCCCCAACCATAATACCAATGATTTTTTACAGTTTTTACCGAAATTATTTTCTTAAGAAGAAAACGTCTTTTATAGATTCCATAACCAAACTTAATCCTCAAATAGTCTGAGTCAATAACTACATTAAGCGAAGCAAAAGAAATTAGAATAATATCAATAAAAAGCATCATTGCAATAATGGGTGTTTTAAAACCAGTTTGTGTTAGAATCCATCCAAAATATAATGTAATGATAATAAAAATAACTATTATCAGAGAACCTGTTTGAGTATGTTTGTAATTCATAAGGATGAATTAGGGATGGGCGTATATAAAGTTTATGTTCCAGGAAATTGCTAGTCTTTAGTAAATCCAAAGAATATGCCTTTATTAATATCAGGTGTTTTGTAACGCATATGATTTAAGACTAATTGGTATATATCGCTATAATTATAGAAACTATGTCCTATTGTTAAAGGATTATAACCAGGATTAAGAAAGTCCTCTGGTTCTGCAAGAGATTCAATTAATCCGCCATAATATGGAGATATAAAATTTACTCCCTTACTAACTTGTTCTAAGACTTCTTTTTCAGAACCAATTAATACTTTTTGAGAAATTAAATAATTAGTTAACTGTTGTATGCTTGGATTTTTTAAAAATTCGTAACTTTTGTCCATCCAAGAATCCTCTTTTAAACTTTTTCTAAGATTTGGAATATCTTCAGAGGATAATTTAGTACAAGATTGACCAAAAGCAATTAAAATTGCTAAGTCATTATAATGAAAAGAATTGCTCAATTCAAACTGTTTAAATTTATCAATTTCGAGTTTTAAATATCTGGAATACTCATACATTAAAAAAGGGAAATAAAAGAAGTATAAAAACGTTTAGATTGACAAAATTAAGTGCCTCGAGCGAAAAAATAATAATTACTATGATTCTAGTGTATCATTTCAAGTATTAGCCATAAATAATAACGCCAACAATAACGAAAGATTCTAGAAGTACCCATAAGGCACTATTAATGATTAGGGGTTTATTCTTGTGAATTATTGAGTAAGTTAACCAACATAAAGCACTAAATAAGTAAGCAATCCATGAAATCAATGACACATCTTGTGCGCTCTTATTAACCCATATCTTAAGTATTTGCGGAATTGTCATTAATGGGATTACTATCGCCACAATATAAATAAAGTGATCAAAAAATCCAACAAACTTATTTGAATGGGAAGTTCTTTTTCTTTTATGAAAGTTGTGCAATCCACTGTGATGTGTTGGCATACATCTAATATAATACTACTGAGTTATAAATTTTATGGTATTTTTACAATTGCGTATAACACCTATTATACGAACCTCTAAACCGCCAACTTAATCTCTTAGAGTTTAAATCTTCTTTTTAGAAATATAATTAAACCTATAAAAAAGACTATAGTTAACACATATAAAATAAAATTACTTTCTGGTTCTGGGAAGAAGAATAAAACTCCAATTCCAATTATTACAATTATTGGGATAATGTATTTCTTCATAGTTATTCCTTGAGAAAGAATGTTTATTAAGGTTTTGGTGAAGTTATTGTAAATTTTTCTTGAACTCTTTAACTTTAGAAATTTCAATTTCAGGGATAATTCCATTATTTCCACAATCTTGGCAATAATTTGGTTGTGACATATAAAAATTAAGACCTCCTGGAGGGGTTTTTATATTTGTACTACCGCATTTAGGACAAATTTTTACAAATGTTTCTTTTTTCATTAAAGATGTGATAGAAAAAGGGCTTATAAAGGTTTTGGTAGTTTCTAAACAGCAGAACTTAACATCAATTATTTCAGGAGAAAAAACTTCTTAACCAACCGAAAACCCTAGTGAATACAGCTGGGGCAATTTCTATAAAA